>NZ_JCAMOT010000030.1:0-105628 GCF_059512425.1 Bradyrhizobium sp. Leo78 | reverse complement strand
CAAAGCGTCGCCTTCGGCTCCTGCATGCCGGTTGCTGGGTCGTAGCCATAGGTCGTCAGAGTATTCACGCTTTCGCCAAGCACGATCGGATCGGCGCCCTTCGGATATCTGGCGCGGAGGTCCTCGCCCTCGAAAAAGCCGGCGAAATGGAACGGCATCCAGGCGACGCCCTTGCCGACTCGCTCGGTGACCATCGCCTTGACGTGGGTCCGCGAACTGTTCTCGGCGCCCGTCACCCACACCCAGCCGCCGTCCTTGATGCCGCGCTCGGCGGCGTCGGCCGGGTTGATCTCGACGTACATGAACTGCTTCAGCTCGGCGAGCCACTTGTTGGAGCGCGTCTCCTCGCCGCCGCCTTCATATTCCACCAGCCGGCCCGAGCTCAGGATCAGCGGGAACTGTTTTGAGATGCCGCGATCGACGGCCGCCTTCTGCACCGAGAAGCCGATATTCGGCATGCGGAACTGCTTGGCGTCTGGCAAGGTCGGATAGTCAGCGACGAGGTCCGGACGCGGCGTATAGATCGGCTCGCGATAGACCGGAATCGGATCGGGCAGATTCCAGGCGATCATGCGCGCCTTGCCGTTGCCGTAAGGCGAGCAGCCGTGCTCGATCGCGACCCGCTGGATGCCGCCGGACAGATCCAGCGACCAGGACACCTTGTCAGGGTCGGCCGAATTGACGCGCTGGATGATCTCCATCTCCTGCGGCGTCAGCTCGTTGTCCCAGCCGAGCTTTTTCAGCACGCCCAGCGTGAACTCGGGATAACCGTCCCTGATTGCGGAGCCGACCGAATAGGAGCCCTCGGCGAGAAGATTCTCATGAACCTCCCGCTCGACCTCCTGCCCGTTCTCCATCACCTTGCGCTTGACGACGCGCTCGACGCCGAACCGGGCGCGGAAGGTGCCGCCGCCGTCCTTCACCGAAAGATTGGTGTTGTAGAGGATCGGCGTGCCGGGATGCTTGAACTCCGGCGTGCCCCAGCACGGCCATGGCAGACCGTAATAGTCGCCGCCGACTTCCGGATCATCCTTCGGTGCCCGCAGCGTGACCAGGTCGAACTTATGCTGGTTCCTCATATGCGCCTTCAGCCGCTCCGGCGACTGCCCGCAATAGCCGGTCGACCAGCCGCCGCGGTTGATCTCGCGCAGGATGTCCTCCGCCGACACCGAGCCGTTCTCGACCTTGATGTTCTTGAACATCGGGTCGGCAAAGCCGAGCTTCTTGGCGAGCATATACATCACGTCGTAGTCGTTCTTGGATTCGAAGACCGGCTCGACAATCTTCTCGCCCCATTGCAGCGAGCGGTTGGAGGCGGTGCGCGAGCCGTCCATCTCGAAGCTGGTACAGGCCGGCAGCAGATAGGTGCCGTTCTTGCGCTCGGAGACCACCGACCACGCCGTCGGATAGGGATCGCAGACCACCAGGAGTTCGAGCTTCTCGATGCCGCGCACCGCTTCCGGCATCCGGGTGATAGTATTGACGCCATGCCCCATGACGAACATGGCCTGCACCGGATTAGGCTGGTTGATCTGGTCCTTCGGCAGCAAGGTCGCGTCGAACCAGCGCGTGCTTGGAATGCCCGGCGTTTCCATCAACTGCTTGCTCGGGAAGCGCGACTTCATCCACTCGTACTCGACTTCCCACACCCGGCACCAGTGCCGCCAGGCCTCCTCGGCGAGACCGTAATAGAGCGGCAGGGTCGTGACATCGAGCCCGAGATCGGTCGCGCCCTGCACGTTGGTGTGGCCGCGGAAGATGTTGGCGCCGCCGCCGGCCATGCCGACATTGCCAGTGGCGAGCAGCAACAGGCAACTGGCGCGGACATTGGCGGTTCCGGTGGCGAACTGGGTCTGGCCCATCGCCCAGATCAGCGTCGCCGGCTTCTGCTTGGCGAACACTTCGGCAATATGCTTGACCTGCGCCTCCGGCAGGCCGGTGACGCGCTCGACTTCCTTCGGATTCCACTTCGCCGCCGCCTTGCGGATATCATCCACGCCGTAGACGCGCTGGCTGATGAATTCCTTGTCCTCCCAGCCATTCTCGAAAATGTGCCACAGCATGCCATAGATGGTGGCGATGTGGGTACCCGGCCGCACCCGGACATATTCGGTCGCATGCGCCGCGGTCCGCGTCATCCTTGGATCGACCACGATCATGTTGGCGCGGTTGAGCTCCTTGCCCTCGAGGATGTGCTGCAGCGAGACCGGATGCGCCTCCGCCGGATTTCCGCCCATCAGCAGGATGGTCCGGGAGTTACGGATGTCGTTGTAGCTGTTGGTCATCGCGCCGTAGCCCCAGGTATTGGCTACGCCGGTGACCGTCGTCGAATGGCAGATGCGGGCCTGATGGTCGGAATTGTTGGTACCCCAGAACGCCGCAAACTTGCGGTTAAGATAGGCGGCCTCGTTGGTGAACTTGGCCGAGCCGAGCCAATAGACCGAATCGGGACCCGCCTTCTGGCGGATCTCCATCAGCTTGTCGCCGATCTCGCTGATCGCGGTCTCCCAGGAGATCCGCGTCCACCGGCCGTTGACGAGCTTGACGGGATAGCGCAGGCGGCGCTCGCTCAGGACGTCGTCGCGGACCGCGGCGCCCTTGCAGCAATGCGAGCCGCGATTGATCGGGCTGTCATAGTCCGGCTCCTGGCCGATCCACACGCCATTGGCGACCTTGGCGATGACAGAGCAGCCGACCGAACAGTGGGTGCAGACATTCTTGCGGGTCGCGACGGGTGCACCGGGAGGAGCCGGCGGGCCGGCCTCCACCTTGCGCACGCCATTCAGCGTGAATTCGCCGAGCGCCGCCAGCGTGCCGGCAGCGATGCCCGAACGCTTCAGAAAAGTACGGCGATCCAATCCGCTGCCTGGCCTGTCTCCGGCGAGGACAGGCTTTGCACTTCCCTGGCGACGATCCGCCTTCCTGATCAGCACGAACGCCTCCCTCTATCGAGCGCCGGGATAGCTGTTGACGCGGTAGAAGTCTCGAACCTCGGCGGAATTTGGCTGATAGCGCGCTCTGCGCTTGTCCTTCAGATTGACCGATTGGGCGGGCACCTGCCGCGGCAGCAATGCGCCGACGGCGGCCACGCTGCTGCCGGCGATGGTCAGACGAAGCAAATCACGCCGAGGCATTTTTCGCTTAGGATTTTCCTTCTCAGGATTTTCCTTCATCGCGGCGCGCTCCTAAACCAGGTTCGCTACTCGTTAGCGTACTCCGCGCGATGCCGGACTTCAATTGTCGGTCACCCCGCACTGCAGCAACCGTTATCGAGATTTCCGGTGCGGTTTACTAGGAGCGACTTTTCAAATTCGCACGATCGCATGGCACCCACGTGCCGCGACAGCCGGCCGCAGCCGCTCGGAAAAACCTGGACGTGCTGTTCTGTGAGGATAAGCGGCGAACGCGAATTTTCTGGGCCGCCTAACCCCACGCGACAGGCAAATTAAGCAGTCCGCGAAACGCCCAGCCACCGATCCGCACAGGTTCGCTCTCAACAATGCGCAGGTTCTTCAGCCTGGCGAAGACGGCCGGGAGCGCAACATCGGCAACCATGGCGCGCGAGGCCCAGGCGCCGGCGCAGAAATGCGGCCCGGCGCCGAACGCGATGCTCTTGCTGGTATCGCGCTCAAGGTCGAACTCATCAGCGCGTTCGAAATGCTTTTCGTCGCGGTTTGCCGAGCCGAACATCAGGAACACCCGCTCCTCGGGCTCAAAGGCAACGTCACGGATTTTCCACGGCTTGGCGATGCGGCGCGGCGACATGCCGATCGGCGAAATCCAGCGGGCATATTCCTCGAATGCCTGCATCCAGGGAATCTTGCCTTCCATGACCGATCTCAGTTGATCGGGGTGCGTCAGCAGCGCCCACGCGGTGCCTGCGATCGCATCCCGCGGTTCGTTTTGACCGCCGCTGATCGAAAGCTTGATGTTGGCGCGCACGCTCTCCATCGGCATGCCGGATGCGAGCATCACGCCCAGCAGGCTTTGATCGGGCTTCTTGCTGAGCACCGGCAGCATGTCGTTGATGGCCGCATCAATGCCCGACGTCGCGGCATGACAGCGCGCCTCGACGGCGAGATCTCCAATGTAGTTGGCGATGCCGTCGATCATCCCTTGCGACCACGCGTTCATGTCCTGAAAGCGCATGTTGGTCAGCCCGGTGATCGATTTCAAACACTCCGCCGAGAACGGCAGCGCGAAATCGCGCACGAAATCGCATGCGCCCGCAGGCTCGAGTTCGCCGATGATGCGGTCGGCATGGGCCTGGAATTGCGCCGTCCAGTGAGATTTGACGGTCTTCGGAGATACTGCAGGAAAGATCGCCTTCCGCTCCGACAGGTGCGCCTCGCCGTCCTTGCGCATCATGTTGTGGCCCATCAGCGTATTCATCAGGCCTGCGGGCTGGTGCGATGAGAAGACGTCGATCTGCTTCTCCGAGACGAAGATGTCGTCGCGACTGCAGAGCAGCGTGCTGCCGAGCTGCGGCACGAACGCGATGGGAGCATCGCGGCGCAACTTGGCAAGCGTCGGATAGGGATCGCTCCAGAATGCCGCGACGTCGATATCGATACGAGGCGCAGTGCTCACGGTTTGGCCCTCCCTGTATTCCTCAAGGGTACCGAGGAGCAGAAAGGACGTCTGTCCCGTTGGACAGGGACAGGAAGTGGCGCTGCCTCTCTGCACCTCTCCCCTAGGGAGAGGTGCACTTGCGGCCAGACCGGTTCAATCGAGTGACGTCGCGCCCTAATGCGCAGAGCGGGGAAGCGCCATCAGGCGCAGTGCGATGGCGAACAGTTCGTTTTGCGAGGAGATGCCAAGCTTCTCGTAAGCTCGCTTGCGATAGGTGAAGGTCGAGTGCAGGCTGATCCCGAGATCCGCCGCGATCGCCTCGGACCCATAGCCTGATAGGATCCGCAGGCAGACGTCCTTTTCCCGGCCGGTCAGCTTGAGGAACGGCTCGCGGGTCGAAAACAGCGTCTGCAGTTTTGTCGGAGCTTCTGCTGCAACCTCCTCCTGGCAGTGACGCGCCACGATCGCGGTGATGGCTGGCGCCATGTTGCAGAGACGTGCGGCTTCGCTCCGCGTAAACCGGCCTTGCTCAGTGGTCCGGTAGAAATTCACATAAAAGCAGGCACTGTCGACCCAGATCGCCGCAGCGATCTTGTCGACGATCTCCGCATCCTCAAAAAATATCTTTCGATAGCCATCGCTGTACATGCGGCGGGAGAAGCTCGGCAGGACGACCGGGCGAGGCGCCGCCCGTTGGTGCAGGATCGTCTCCCGGTTCGGATCGGCTAGATGAAAATGCTCGGAATACGCGGCGCCGAGGTCCGACCCGATGGCGATGTGCCCGATTCCCAGCGCACAACGCGCCGTCCGCTCCGCCTCGAAGGCAAACACCATGCAATGGCCGACGCCACCCACGGCCCGAACCGTGTCCATCAGGACCTGCGAGAACGACGGGCGACCGATGGCAAGCACCATCGGCGCAAGGACGCCTGACGAATCTCCCGGTTCCACCGCCGCTGACCCCATCGCTTCCTCCGAATTTTTCTTCAAGCCTATCAGCAACATCCGCAAGTTTGAAGCGGTCTCATGCGGCATCCCGCCCCCTTTTGAGCCGGCATGTGTCACCAATAAAGGGGACAGACGCGCGCTGCGAGACAAGCGATAATTGCAAAGCGCTGACGTGCCTGACGTCCTCGGCGTATCTGCGCACCTTGAAAAAAGAATTCTTGCGGGAGGGACTACAATGAGGCTGGGCCTTGCCGGGCTTTGGATCTTCGTGACCGCGGTTCTCTGCGCCGTGGACGCAAAGGCGGACATCAAGGTGGGGATCGTCGTCTCCGCGTCCGGACCGGGCTCGGCGCTCGGGCAACCGCAGATGCGAACGGTGGCGGCGCTACCGAAGGAGATCGGCGGCGAAAAGATCGTCTACATCCCGCTCGACGATGAGTCAGATCCCACCAAGGGCGTCCAGAACGCGCGCCGCCTGGTGATTCAGGACGGCGTCGACATCCTGATCGGATCGTCGCTGACGCCAGTGACGATGCCGATGCTCGACATCGCCATGGAATCGAAGACCCCGATCATCTCGCTGGCGGCCGCGACCGCCATCGTCCAGCCGATGGACGACCGCCGGAAATGGGCGTTCAAGGTCGTGCCGAACGATGACCTAATGGCAGCCGCCATTCTCAAACATATCGCGAAGTCGGGGATCAAGACGCTCGGCTATATCGGCGTTTCGGATGGATATGGCGAGGGCTATTACAAGGAAGTCAGCCGGCTCGCGCCGACGCTTGGCCTGACGGTGACGACGCATGAGGTTTACGCACGCGCCGATACCAGCGTGACCGGTCAGGCCTTGAAGGTGATGGCGACCGATCCGGAGGCAGTGTTCGTCGCATCCGCTGGCACGCCAGCCGTATTGCCCCAGCAGGCCCTTCGCGAACGCGGCTATGCCGGCAAGATTTTCCAGACCCACGGCGTCGCGACGGAAGAGTTCATCAAGCTCGGCGGCGCCAATGTCGAAGGCGCCGTGTTCACCGGCGAAGCGTTCACCATCGCTGAGGATCTCCCGGCGAACGATCCGTTCCGGCTGGTGCGAGAGGAGCTCGTCACTGCGTACGAAAAGGCGAATGGCCAGAAGCCGAACATCTTCGCCGCGCATTTGTGGGATGCCGTCGCGCTGTTCAAAAGGGCGGCGGCAAGCGCGTTGAAGACCGCCAAGCCGGGTACGCCAGAATTCCGGGCTGCACTGCGGGATGAACTCGAACGCGGCAAGGACGTCTATTTGA
Source organism: Bradyrhizobium sp. Leo78 (assembly GCF_059512425.1). NCBI lineage: Bacteria > Pseudomonadati > Pseudomonadota > Alphaproteobacteria > Hyphomicrobiales > Nitrobacteraceae > Bradyrhizobium > Bradyrhizobium sp. Leo78. The sequence goes on along the minus strand of NZ_JCAMOT010000030.1, from coordinate 98,828 downwards.
ACAACGGCCTCTCCACCATGAGTCCGACCGACCACAACGGCTACGATGAACGTTCCGCCTTTCTCATCAAGGTGGAAGGTGGAAAATTCCGGCTGATGCGATAGGGCAGGCAAGACGAGGGACGACTTGAATGAGTGCACTCGGCTCCTCTTCCAGGACCAGCGCCGTTCCGCATCTGGACGTTGATCCCTTCGCGATCGCGTTCTTCGCCGATCCTTTCCCGACCCATGAGGTGCTGCGGGAAGCAGGGCCGGTGGTGTATCTCGACAAATGGAATGTCTACGGCGTGGCACGCTACGCCGAAGTCCATGCGATGCTGAACGATCCCCTCACCTTCTGCTCCAGCCGCGGCGTTGGCTTGAGCGATTTCAAGAAGGAGAAGCCCTGGCGGCCGCCGAGCCTGATCCTCGAGGCCGATCCGCCCGCCCATACCCGCACGCGCGCCGTGCTCAGCGGCGTGCTGTCGCCGAGCGTCATGAAGCAAGTGCGCGACGGCTTCGCTAAGGCGGCCGAAGCAAGGGTCGACGCGCTATTGAACAAGCGCAGCTTCGATGCGATCGAGGATCTTGCGGAAGCCTATCCGCTCTCGGTGTTCCCGGATGCGCTCGGACTGAGGGCCGAGGGCCGCGAGCATCTGCTCCCCTATGCCAGCCTGGTGTTCAACGCGTTCGGTCCGCCGAACCAGTTGCGGCAGGAGGCGATCGAGCGTTCGGCGCCGCACCAGGCCTATATTGCCGAGCAATGCCAGCGCGAGAACCTCGCACCCGGCGGCTTTGGCGCCTGTATCCACGCGCGCGTCGATGAAGGCGAGATCACCGCCACCGAGGCGCCGCTCCTGGTACGCTCGCTGCTGTCGGCCGGTCTCGATACGACCGTCAACGGCCTCGGTGCAGCCATCTATTGCCTGGCGCGCTTTCCGGATCAATGGCAGCTCTTGCGCGACAATCCGGCGCTGGCGCGCAATGCCTTCGAGGAGGCGGTGCGTTTCGAAAGCCCGGTCCAGACCTTCTTCCGCACCACGACGAGGGAGGTCGAACTCGGTGGCGCGCCGGTCGGCGACGGCGAGAAAGTCCTGATGTTCCTCGGCGCGGCCAACCGCGATCCGCGGCGTTGGGACAAGCCCGACAGCTACGACATCAACCGACGCACCAGCGGCCATGTCGGCTTCGGCTCGGGCATCCATATGTGCGTAGGCCAGCTCGTTGCGCGGCTCGAAGGCGAGGTGATGCTGTCGGCGTTGGCGCGCCGCGTCGCCAAAATCGAGATCACGGGGGAGCCGAAGCGGCGCTTCAACAACACGCTGCGCGGGCTCGACAGCCTGCCGGTTACGATCACTCCGGCCTGACGAGAGGTGCGATGACTGCGATCACCTTCATTCATCCCGATGGCCGAAGCGATCGAGTCGAGACCAGCGACGGCGAGAGCGCCATGCAGGCCGCGACCCGTCACGGGCTGGATGGCATCCTGGCCGAATGCGGCGGCAACGCCATGTGCGCCACCTGCCATGTCTATGTCGACGATGGCTGGCTGGCGCGCCTCCCGCCGATTGGCGACGAGGAAGACGCCCTGCTCGACGGCACGGCCTGCGACCGCCTACCGAGCAGCCGCCTGTCCTGCCAGATCAGGATCACGCCCGACCTCGACGGGCTCGTGCTGCGCCTGCCGGAACGGCAGGTCTGAGCAACGATCGGCTGCGCGAAAACTTGGAGGAGAGGACGATGAAGCGGCTGGGCTGGACCCTTGTGTTACTCGGAAACCTGACCGCAGCGAGCGCCGAGATCTCCGACAACATCGTGTCGCATCGGTCTCATCCTTGCTGGATGCAATCGGAACTAGGCGCTCTGTTCCAGCCCCCCGGCGTTGCCGACCAGTTCGACCGCTTGAGCCCTCAAGTCTCGCTTGAGGACCTTGCCGAGCGAATTCCGCGGTAGCGCATCGACGATGAAGACGTATTTGGGCTTTTTGTATCCGGCGACCAGATTGCGAACGTGTTCGACAATCGACGACGGAGTCGGACCCGTCCCCTCGCATCGTTCGATGAATGCCGCGACGGCTTCGCCGAAGATGGCATCGGGTACCCCGACGACAGCCGCATCCGACACGTCCGGATTCTGGAGCAGAGCCTGCTCGACCTCTTTGGTATAGATGTTGAACCCTCCGCTCAACACCATGTCCTTCTTGCGGTCGACGATGTAGAGGTAGCCGTCCTCATCCGCCTTCGCGACGTCGCCGGTGTGGATCCAGCCGTCCTTGATGGTTTTCGCCGTATCTTCGGGGCGGTTGTAGTAGCCCCGCATCACGGAATATCTCCCAGGTTCGCCTACGCGGACGAGAAGCTCGCCGGGCTCGCCGGTCTTGACCTCGATGCCGGCGTCGTCGACGATGCGGACCTCGACGCCAGGCGTGGGGCGACCGATCGAAGCGGCATGGTCGAATTGCTCCTCATGGGACAGGGAGGTCACACCACCGACCTCCGTCATCGCGAAGAACGACACGAGACGAACCTGCGGGAGCAACGCGAGGAACTGGCGTTTCAGCTCGACAGGGAATGCCTCGCCCGTGACGACAATGCGCCTGAGGGACGCGCAGCGACCGGGATCGTGCTTTATCTCCGGAAGCAGCATCCTGCATACGGTCGGGACCATACCGACCACGCTAACTTTCTCCCTGGCAATCGTGTCCACCGCCTCGCGAGAATCGAACTTCTTCATCACCACGAGGGTGCCGCCAAGCGTCAGCGAATTGGCAAGCCGGGCGAAACCGGTTCGATGGGCCAGCGGAGTTGTAACCAGATAGACGTCGTCGCTCGATATTCTCCATTCGATCGCATTGACGAAACAATGCTGAACGACGACGTTCGAGTGCGTGATGATCGCACCCTTTGGTTTGCCCGTCGTACCAGATGTGTACATGATAATGGCATCATCGCAGCCGATCGGGAGAGATGGCACCGGTGTCGGTTCCGACTTCCGCAATTCGGCATACTCGACGGCGCCTGTGCAATTCGTTCCCGTCGTTATCCAGACGGCGTCCGGATTCGCCTGCAAAACTTCATTTATGGCAGCGCCGTCGTCTTCGAACACGATGGCGACGGGGCTGCTGTCAGAGCATATGTGCAGAAGCTCGTTCGGAGTGAGACGGGTCGTTACGGGGACAACGATTGCGCCCAGCGAGAATGCGGCGAAGAAGAGCTCGACGACCTCCACACCGTTGGATAGAAATACGACGATACGGTCGCCCGGACCGATACCGTTCTCCCTGAGCCCGTTTGCGACGCTGCGGATTCTCCGATCGAGCTCGCTGTAGCTGAGCTTTTCCGATCCGCAGACCAATGCGACCTTGCTCGCATGACGCACCGCCTGCGCACGGAGGATGGTTTCCAGGCGCATGTCCGCTCCTTAAACGACGTCGAAGGCCGGGTAGCGAACGTCGTCGGAAATCCGATCCCAAGCGACCTCGACGCGTTGACCGATGGCGACTGTATTGGGATCCCTGTTCAGGATGTTGCCGAGGATCCGTACGCCTTCGTCGAGCTCAACCGTCGCGACGGAAAGAGGAAGGCGCCCCTCCAGACCGGGACCGGGCACGCGAATGACGGTGCACGCGTAGATCGTACCCTTGCCCGACACTTCGCGCCATTCGAGATTCCGGCTGCCCGTGAAAATGCTCACCGGGCGCGGATAGTGCTGAAACCGCCTGGTGTCCTTGCAATACTGCAGCATCAGCTTGCCGGCCTTCGCCCCCTCCCAGAAGGGCTTGGTATCAACGTAGATCGACGGTTTCGGGACGGGACGTCCGGTCTTTTCGTCAGCCATCTTCATGCCTCCAGAATCATCGCGGCGCTGGTACCCCAGTTGCGCGCGTAGGGAATTACGCCGATACCCGTCACGAGTGCGTTCTTCGGATCCGGTACTTGCCGACCCTCGCCCTCGCCGAACATTTGACGTACCGCTTCGGCCAGGTTGAGGCCGCCGCTGGCCAATCCCGGCTGCCCCGCGGAGATTTGGCCTCCGCCGGTGTTAAGAGGCAGGGTCCCCTTGTGGGAAAGATCGGTGTCGAGGGTGAACTCGCTGCCCTGCCCTCGTTTGCAGAAGCCGAAATCCTCGAACTTCATCATGACCGCGATCGTGAAATCGTCGTAGGGCTGGAACATCCGGATGTCTTTCGGAGCGAGCCCCGATTGTCCGTACACGATCGGCGCGATCTTCGAGAACCCTGTCTCTGTTATATCCGCGAGCGGATCGCTTCCGTTGAAGTTCGTCACCTCGGCATATGCTGTCGGATAGACCATCTTCGTGATTCCGAGCTCCCGCGCCTTCTTCTCGGTCGTCACGAGGAAGGCGTTCGCGCCATCGCAGAACATGACGCAATCGAGGAGGCGAAGCGGATCCGCGATGACGCGCGACTTCTCGTAGTCGGCCATCGTGATCGGTGTCTTGAACTTCGTGTACGCGTTGTCGTTATGCAGCGCGTGCTCGCGTTGCGTGATGGCGATCTTTCCCAGTGCCTCGGGCTTGATCCCAAACTGGTGGTTGTATCGGCTCATGAGAAGCCCGAACGTCGCAGGAGGACCTTGAACGCCGGGCGGGTCCTGAAATTCGGAACGATAAGCTCCGTAGTTCGCCCGCCAGGCGGTGCTCGGCGCGTCCGCCGACAGGACGACGGCCACCTCGCAGTACCCATCGCGAATGGCCGATGCGGCACGAGCCACGCCGCCGGTAGCGGAACACCCTCCGGTCCCTCCGTAGTTGAGCCACGTCGGCGTGATGCCGAGGGCTTCGGTCATGTAGACGGCGAAGAACGGATTCGGACATTCGCTTAGCGGAGCTGTCACTGAGAGGCCGTCGATCGCGTCCTTCGGAATGCCGGTAGCCGCAAGCAATTTTGCCAGCGCCTCACCTCCTAGATCGAATGCGCTTCGACCGCTCTTGAAGTCGATTGCGGTCTCGGAATAGCCGGCGATTACGATATCACGCTTCTTTCCTGACATGGTCACTCTCCGCGGAATTCGGGGGACCGCTTCTCCCGGAAGGCCTTCAGGCCTTCGTCGCGATCCTTTGTGAAATACAGAAGAAAGGATGCGTCGCCCTCGGCGTCGAAGCCGTCGGCAAGCGACATGTCCACACCGCGGTCAATAACGGCCTTCGTCATCATGACCGGAATAGGCGCGTTCTCGCTGATGCTCTTGGCGATCTCCCTGGCCTTGTCGAGCGCCTTGCCCTGATCGGTTATATGGCTGACGATCCGATAGCGCTCGGCCTCTGCCGCGGAGATCCGTCGACCGGTCCACATCAACTCCTTCGCGAGAGGCTTTCCGATCAGTCGGGGTAGGGTTTGGGTGCCGCCGCCGCCTGGCATCATCCCGAGCTTGATCTCCGGTAGGCCGAATTTCGCGCTTGCGCCCGCGACGATGATGTCTCCGACCAGGGCCAGCTCGAGACCTCCTCCCAAAGCGAATCCCTCGATTGCGGTGATCAGAGGCTTGGTGAAGCCGCCGATATCCTTGAACAGCCGGTTCACCTTCCGCGCTCGCTTCCGAAAACGGTAGAAGTCGAAATAGCCGTTCTCCGTGATCTGGAATTCGCTGGTGTCGATGCCGGTGCAGAAGGCCTTGTCACTGCCGAGAAGGATAACTGCCCTCACGTCCCTCTGGTGCTCGACTTCATTGAGAATTCCGAGGATTTCCTCAGCGGTCTGCTCGCGAAGTGAGTTCAGCTTTTCCGGTCGGTTGATCGTGATTTCGACCCAGCCCTTTTCCCGGTTCAGGATGACGTCCTGGTAGCTCATTCTTGGTCTCCGATGATTCAATGGTCGGTTGGTCGTTCCGCGCCCATCGCGGACGCTATCTGAGCGTGCAGATCGACTATCGCGCGTGGGCTCGACCTGGCCTCATCGTCTATGCGCACCTCTAGAGCCACTCTGGCGGGTGGGCTGAGCACGAGCGCGCGATCGGCCATCTCGAGTGCATCATCGATCCTGTGCGTGATGAGTAGACAGGTCTTCCGAAATTCCCTTGCAATTTGCAGGAAGTCGCCGCGAAGGGTTTTCGAGGTAACGTGATCGAGCTGACTGAAGGACTCGTCCAGGAATATGATCTCAGGATCTATCGCGAGCGCTCTGGCAAGAGATACGCGCTGGCGCATGCCGCCGGAAAGCTCGTGAACATACTTGTTGTCCGCCCCATCCAGACGCACTCGTCCCAGCCATTCCCGCGCGCTTCTTCTGGCTTCATTCTTGGGTCTTCCCAGGATAAGCAATCCTAGTTCGACGTTTTCCAGAGCCGTGCGCCAGGGCAAGAGACGGTCGGTTTGAAAGCTGACGGAAAGACGCCCTTTCAGCGCCTTGAAGGATGCGTAGGGATCGAACCCCGCCACTCTGATCTGTCCTTTGTTCGGACAGGTCGTTCCCATGATGAGATTCAACACCGTGCTCTTTCCTGCGCCTGTCTGCCCAAGAAGAACGACGATTTCTCCTCGCCTGACGTTCAGAGACAGGTTGTCGACGGCGAGGTAGCTTCCGAAAGTCTTTGACACTTCGCGCAGTTCGATGATGTTTTCTTCGGTCATCTTACGGTCGCCTCCGCGCGCCACTTCAGGAAGAGCTTTTCCAAGCCATTCACTAATGCCTGCAGCGCCACATTGAGGATTACGAGGAAGAAGGTCCACGCAAGGACCTGGTCGATCCGAAACGTCGATTGAGCAAGATTCATCCGCGCGCCTATGCCGATCGCCGATGCTACGAGCTCCGCGAATATCACCATTCGTATCGCGTATCCGATAACGGATTTGGTCGTCAGGAAAACGTAAGCAACGATGTGCGGCAGAATGAGATAGCGGAGCACCTGCCACCGCGAGGGCCGAAAGCTCTCGATCATATCGACGAGCTCCTTGGGTAGCGCTCGCACCCCTTCGTAGACGTTGAGTGCATAGAATGGCAGCAAGATAACCAGCAGGATGAAGAATATTCGTGCCTCTGGGTTCTTGAACCAGAACACGGCGATCAACATCCAGGAAAGCGCGGGAATGCCGGTATCGATGACGACAACAGCTTTGAGATAGGCCCGCAAATGAGTGAACATTCCCATCGCAAGTCCGATGAGAACGCCTACCGTCATTGCGATCGTAACCGAAATAGCGAGGCGGACGAGTGTTACCGCCACATGGTATGGGTCGGTGAAGAACAGTTCGCGCGCGGCATTCCAGACGGCGACCGGCGAAGGCATTATGTAGTCCGGAACGAAACGGCTGGTTACTTCCATTGCCGCAAGAAGCAGGACGACCACGACGACGGTTGCGACGATATCCCGTCGACTTTCGGCGTTGGGCCAAGCCCCGGCAAAACCGGCAAGCGGCTTGGCGATCTTGGCTGCATCTCCAGATTGAATTCGCGATTGCCCGGCGGCGGCTGAGATAGACATCTGCTTTTCCGGCATGTGCGTCAAACGGCGAAGAAGTTTTCGTCGATCGGCTTGCTCAACAGGCCGTTGCTGGCGAGAAAATCGCTTGCGATCATGACGGCCGACCTGGAAAGCTCGTCGCTCATGGGGCGATAGCCGAACTCCAGTCGGCGAGAACTCATCGCCTCCTTCAGGACATCGATCTGAATTCCGGTTTTGCTGCCGAAGAGATCGGCCGCCTTCGTCGTGTCGGCGTTGATTCCCGCGAGGCAGTCCTCGAACATCTTGCTGATCTTCGCAGCTATCCCGGGATTGGCGTCAGCCAGTTCTTTCCGGATCGCGACCCCGAAGTAAGGTAGTTCAATGCCCCCGGATATTTTCTTGTACACATCGCCGGCCTTCAGGAGCACGCGCAAGTCGGGCTTCCTTATCAGGCCGGTCGTGATGTTGGGCTCCCATGATATGGCGGCATCGGCACGATCGGCCATAAGTAACGATACGGACGCGGCCGGATTGTCGACGTTCTGAATCGTCGCGTCCTTTTCCATATCGAAGCCGAACGCCACCTTGATCAATGCTCTCACGATTCGGTAGGTGCCTGTCGACTGTAACGCCGCGATCGTCCTGCCCTTCAGTTTGGAGACGTCCTCGACGCCGCCCTTCGGCGCGAGCATTGCGATCATGTTCGCATCGGTGATCGAACAGACGTACTTGAGAGGGACGCCCGCCTGATAACGGGCAGCGAAGGTGTCCCAGCTTCCGATGCAGATGTCGTAATTTCCCGCAGTGAAGTCGTTGTAGTAGGTCGAAACGGCCGTATACGGCGACGGATCGGGGAGAATGATTCCGTTCTTGCGCCCGAGATGATTGGCGAGAATGTATTGGACGGGCAGCACCGTAAATCCGGGTTGCAGCGATGCCCAGCGGACATTGATGTCCGAGGCGGCGAGCGCATTGCGGATAATCGCCGGTGCGGAAACCGAGGCCACCGACAACGCGAGCAGCTTCCGCCTGGTCAACTGGATCATTCGTTCCTCCCCCGTACCGCGCTCGCGTTCATTCTTTTCCGGCCTCAACGCCGAGGGGCGTGAGGAGAAAAGTCCGCAATTCCGCTGTTGAAAGAAGCCTAAACTTGCCAAAGTCGGAACGATAGCGCATTTTCGCCTCCCCTTCGTTCCATAAATGGGACAAGTAGAGCGAGCCCGGAGGTCGGCGTGGCAAGAAAATTGGATCTGAACGCGCTGCTTCTGTTTTTTGAGGTCGTCAATGCAAGGAGCATTAGCGGCGCGTCGAAGAAGTTGGACATCCCCAAATCCACCATCAGCCGCAAGCTGATGTTCCTGGAGGACCAACTGAGCGCCGTGCTCTTCAAGAAAGGCGGCCGCAAACTTTCCCTGACCGACATCGGACAAGCCCTGTACGAGCACTGCGAACGGATCGCCGCCGAGATCGACGAGGCAGGACTGGGTACTGCCCGGATGCAAACGGAATTGCGTGGAATGCTGCGCGTCAGCATGCCTGTAGACTTTGGAACGGGATGGCTAAGCAGCGCGATTGCCGCATTCGCCGTAAACTATCCCGACATACATCTGGCTATCGATACGAACAGCCGCTGGGTTGATGTTTCGGTCGAATCTTACGACGTCGCCGTGCAATTGGGGACGTTGCCGGAAGCCCACGGGGGCGTGCGCCATCTCGCGAGCATAACTCGAGGCGTATATGCCAGCCCGGCATTCCTCGAACGTAGGGGCGTACCATCGAGTGTCGACGACTTCGAACATTTCGACTGCGTCGTAACCGAGCATCAACGCGCCGAAGGGGTCTGGACTTTCCGGAGCAGCCTCGGCGTCAAGGTGATCGACGTCGTGGGACGCATATCGGTAAATCATATCGGCGTTGCGCGAGAACTCGTAATCGGCGGCGTGGGACTGGGTATTCTGCCGAACGTCATGTGTCAGAACGACATAAGAGCGAAGAGACTCGTGCGAGTTCTTACCGATTGGGAGAGCCCGTCGCTGCAAGTTAGCGCGACCTTCCTGGGGAAGCGAAAGGAATCCAGACGATTACGGGCTTTCCTGGATTTCATGGAAACCAAGCTCAAGATCGAGGGTGATTCCGTTTCGTCCAGAACCGGCACGCTCTAAGTCGGCGACGACGGTAATGCCAGGAGTGGACACGGATCCGATCACCGCGCGATCACTCCGCAATTCTGGTACACATGCTTGATCTCGATGAGTGCCGGTCAATGGCCTCGGAACGACGCGCGTACGAGGAAGCCGCAGTCTTTATCGGATTTCCTGCATCGGCAAGAATGGCGATCCCGGGAAGACTCGAACTTCCGACCTACGGTTTAGGAAACCGCCGCTCTATCCGGCTGAGCTACGGGACCGCGAACCCCTCTCTCGGAGTTTCGGCACCTCATAGCAGACTGAAAGGCCGATCGCCAGACTCCGCAGCGGTCGGCGCCGCTCGCGGATGATCCGCGTGAGACAGGGTTCCGGCGCGCTGTCGGCGCCTGGGCGAAGGGCTGCTTCCGCGAATACGCGCACGCCAGATGTGAACAACAAGTTAACCGGCTGACAAGCCTTGGTTGAGCCAGATCAAGGTCATCGGCCGCGAATCACGTGAAAATCCAGAGCGGCCGCTTTCGGCCGTCCCACCTCACTCCTTCCCCATCCGGAGCACTCTGTGAACAGCGCCGGCAGCCTTGCCACCCGTCTCGCCTTCCATCGCATCGACCGGAAGACCACTGCGCTGTTGCGCGAGGCGCGCAGCCTCGTCATCGATGCGCTGCCCGGGATCCTTGACCGCTTCTACGATCACGTCAGTCGCTTCGCAGAGACCGCGCGCTTCTTCCGCAGCCGCGAGCACATGATGCATGCCAAGCAGATGCAGATGAAGCACTGGTCCATCATCCTGGAGGGGCGCTTTGACGCCGACTACGAAGCATCCGTGACGCGGATCGGCGAGATTCACAACAAGCTCGGGCTCGAGCCGGGTTGGTACATCGGCGGCTACAATGCGCTGTTGTCGGATCTCGTGAGCGAGGTCGCGATCCGCATGCCGACGCGCATGCTGAGTCGCGGCTCGGCGGCGAGGCAGGCCGCGATGCAGCGCGCGATCGTCAACGCGGCACTGCTCGACATGGATATTGCGCTCGCCGTCTACACCGAGGCCGAACGCCGCGACCGGCGCCAGACGCTGGACCGGCTGGCGACGGATTTCGAGAGCGCGATCGGCGGTGTCGTCGACATCGTCGCCTCCGCATCCACCGAGTTGCAGGCGTCGGCGCAATCGCTGCGAGGCGCGACCGATCGCACCTCGGCTAAGTCCGGCCTGGTTACGGTCGCTTCGCGCGAGGCGACCACGAATGTCAACGCAGTCGCCGCCGCGGTCGAGCAACTCACCGGTTCGATCCGCGAGATCGGCGAACGCGTCACCGATTCGGCCCGGATCGCGACGGAGGCGACCGCGGCAATCAATGCCGCCGGCGACAAGATGCAGAAACTCTCGGCCGCCGCGCAGCAGATCGGCACCATCGTCGGTCTCATCACCGACATTGCCGGCCAGACCAACCTGCTCGCGCTCAACGCCACCATCGAGGCGGCGCGTGCCGGCGACGCCGGGCGCGGCTTTGCCGTGGTCGCGCAGGAGGTCAAGTCGCTTGCCGAGCAGACCACCAAGGCGACCGCCGACATCGCCGCGCAGATCGGCGACATGCAGCAATCGACCACGGAGTCGACCAGCGCCATCGGTGATATCGTCGGCGTGATCCGCTCGATGGGCGAAGTGTCGAGCGCAATCGCCTCCGCCGTCGAGCAGCAGGACGCCGCCACCAGCGAGATCTCGCGCAACATCCAGCAGGCGGCGGTCGGTACCAGGGATGTGTCTGAGAACATCGAGGATGTCATGCATGCCGCCAAGGAGAGCGGCGGCAGCGCATCGAACGTGCTTGATGCGGCGGGCGAATTGTCGCGGCAATCGGAGCTGCTGCGCAACGAAGTGTCAAAATTCCTCGCGACCGTGAAGGCCGCCTGAGAACGTTCCGAGCTGACGCCGCTGTGATTCCGCATCCTGGCCGGGCAAAGGCGGTGGCGGCCGGGCGAGGTAAGCGGCTTCCTCGTCGCGGTCGCGTGGGTTCCATCCGGAGCCAAGCCCGCTATGTAAATCGAGGCGGCAGCCTCGCCTGCGACGAACGCCACCAGCTTGCATGCTGTCTTTCGCCTTGAAATTCCTACAAAATTTTAGTCGAAGCCAGACGTGACCAGATGCGCTATGAGACCTCGCCCACACCTGTGGACGCACGGTTCCACCGTGACAAGCGCCATCAAAATGACGACAATCCGCCCAACTCTCTCGCCCGTCCGAATCTGGCTGGGAATGCCTCTGTGATCGCCTCGCGTTTGCTAATGCTCAGTGTTGCCGCCGCCGGTGCAGCCGCGCTTGCGCCCGCGCGCGTCGACGCGCAATGGTGGCGCGGCACGCCGAGGGATTTCGAGGAATGCGCCGACGTCGCCGAGAAGGCGAAGACCAAGGAAGACAAGACCTCGCAGCTTGGCGACTGCAACGCGAAATTCGCCGGCCGCCGCAAGCCCGGCGGCGGCTACACTTATTATGACTTCCTGCAGGACCGCTCATTCGACATCTCCGGCCCCAACCCGACGCCGGAGGAGCAGAAGAAGATCGACCAGGAATATGCCCGCTATCTGGAAAAGCAGCGCCGCGAGAGCATGACCGCGGCGCTCGCCTTGAAGCAGCAGCAGGAAGCGCAAGTGCAATTGCCGCCAATGCAACCGCCCCCGCAGCCGGACGTCCAGAAGGTGACATTGCGGACCGAGACGGTGCGGGTGCCGGTGCCGGTGGCAAGCCCGGTCAAACGGGCCGAGCGCATCAGAGCCGCCAAATGCGCCAAGGACTCGTTTTCCTGCGACTGGCCGCGGGTCTCCGCGAGCTGGAACGAGTTCAAGAAGATTTTCGCCCCGCAGCCGCCGGCGCCGCCCGCCAAGGCGAAGCAGCGGAGCTGACCCTTTCGGAATTGCAGCCGGGTGAAGCGCAGCGTAACCCGGGGCCGCCCCCTAAGGCAAAGATCCCGGGTTGCGCTTCGCTCCACCCGGGCTACGAGGTGCCTTAGCGCAGATGCGTGCGCTTGGCGCGGTGCGGCACGACCCGCTTGGGCGCAGGCGCAATCGGATCCAAGGCCGGCGCCCGCGATGCCGCGCGGCTCTCCTGCAATCGTGCGTCATAGCCCGGTGAGGGGACGACCGTCGGCGGCGCGGCATGGGAGGCCGCGACTGAACCTAGAGTCAGGGTCACAACCGACCACACTGCGGTGGCGATCCGTCTCATCGATCCTCCTCCATCATGTCCCCATTGGAATTCGTGCGGGGCCGGCGCCTTTTCAAGGCATCAGCCTCGGATTTGCCCGACCGTCAACCCGGGCGAGCCGTTGCCCGCCGCCTCGGCCTGCTTGACCAGTTCGACGATACGCCGTGACAGCGGCGCCTTCAGGCCGCGCCGGTCGGCGATATCTGTGATGACGCCCTGTAGATAATCGATCTCGGTGCGTCGGCCGCGCTTGAGATCTTCCCACATTGAGGAGCGCGCCTGCGGATCGATCTTCATGGTACGCCCGAGCAGCGCCTCGAAGATCGCATCCGGCAGCCGCAACAGCGGCGGTATTAGCCCGGCCGGAATCGGCGTCGGCGACACCGGTCTAATGCCTTCCGCCTTGATCGCCGCGAGCCCCTCCGCCATCTGGTCGGCGAACAGCTTTCGCCAGTTGCGCTGTGCGAGCTGCCGGCGCAGCGGGATGTCGGACAGCGCATTCAGCGCGTTGTTGAGATTGACGATCAGCTTGCCCCACTGCACGCCGTCGATATTGTCCGTCGCGCGCATCGCAAGGCCCGGCACCGACAATTGCTGCGCCGTGCCCGCCGCGTCCCGTTCGACGACGATTGCGCCCGATGTCGAGCGGTGAAACCTGCCCTCGCCGAGACCGACCACGTTGAACGGCACCATCCCGCCCAGCACCTTTCGACCGGGTAGGCGCTGGCGCAACAGGCCGACATTGCCGACGCCGTTCTGCAGGCTGACGATGACTGCATCGTCAGGCGCGTGCCTCGCAATGAGGTCAGCCATATCAGCGGTATCCGCGCTCTTGACCGTGACCAGCACCGTGCCGACGTCGGCAAAAATGGAGGGATCGTCGGACAGCGTGATCTCGTTTGCAGCAAGCCTTTGCTCTGACCCGTCGAAGCCGGTCAGGCGCAGCCCGTTACCCCTGATTTCATCCACCACGCGCGGCCGCGCCAACAGCGCCACCTTGCGGCCGGCAGCAGCCAGCATGCCGCCGACAAAACAGCCGATGCTGCCGGCGCCGGCGATCCCGATCGGTCGATCCAAAGCATTCATCCGCCGTTCAACCCCACGACCATAATCGATAGCAGAGTTGGTATTTTGTGCCTACCGAACCGGAGCCGCAGCCTGCGGCCGTGCCTTGTAACCGTCATGGGCGGCCGTTATGTTTTCGGCGCGGGGCAGATACGCGGGAGAAGACGATGGGTTTACTCGACGTACTCAACGGCATGCAGAATGGCCCGCGCGGGCCCAGCACGCCGAGCGCCGAATCCGACAAGGGCGGCATGTCGCCAATGACCATGGCCATCCTGGCACTGCTGGCCTGGAAGGCGGTCAGGCATTTCACCAATCAGCCCGGCGAGGCCCCACGGCAGGCGCCGGCGCCGACGCCAACTCAGACACCCGCTCCTCCGCCCGGCAACGTCGTCGCAGCAAACGTGCCCGGCGGTGCGGCGGGCGGCGGATTGAGCGATCTGCTCAAGGGCGGCCTTGGCGGACTGCTCGCCGGTGGTGCTGCCGGCACCGTCCTGAGCGGCGGGCTCGGCGATCTCCTGAAACAACTGCAGGATAACGGCCTCGGCGACCAGGCCAATTCCTGGGTCAGCAACGGCCCAAACAAGCAGGTCGCGCCGGGCGATCTCGCCAACGCGCTGGGTGCCGACCAGATCGACCAGATCTCCGCGCAAAGCGGCCTATCGCGCGACGACCTGCTCAGTGGCTTGAGCCAGTTTTTGCCTGACGCGGTCAATCACCTGACGCCGGACGGGCGACTGCCGAGCGACGAGGAAATGTCGCGGCGGGTTTGATTGCGGCCGCGGACAAAGGCTGATTTCTCGTTTCAGGAAAGGACGACCGCCATGAGCGGCATTCTTTGGATCATTATCGTCGGCTTCATCGCAGGCCTGATCGCGCGCTTCCTCTCACCCGGACCGAACAACCCGAGCGGATTCATCCTGACGACGGTGCTCGGGATCGCCGGCGCGTTTCTCGCGACCTGGGTCGGACAGGCCATCGGCCATTACAGCCCCGATCAAGGTGCCGGCTTCATCACCGCCACCATCGGGGCGGTGGTCGTGCTGTTCATCTGGAACCGGCTGGTGGCGAGCGGCGTCATTCCCGATCCCGGCAGGCGGTAGCGCGCTTTGCTCTCGCTCCGTCATGCCCGGGCTTGTCCCGGGCATCCACGTTCTTCGTATCCGCGGCCAAGATCGTGGATGGCCGGGACCCGGCTACGCCAAGGCTTTGCCGGGCACTCCAGCGTCGGTCCGGCGAAGCGATAGCGAAGACGGGCAAGCCCGGGCATGACATAGAGGATGCGCCTACGAAATCAGATGCATTCCCGCATCCATGCGCACGCATTCGCCGGTCATGTTGCTCGAGGCCGGCGTCGCCAGGAAGCAGACGAGCTGCGCGATATCTTCCGCCGTTGAGGCCACCTTCAGCGGCACCCTCGCCACGACAGCGTCGCGCACCTGCTTGGCGCCGGCTTCGCCGCGGCCCTTGGTGAACCAGGGCGTGTCGATATAGCCGGGGCATACCGTGTTGACGCGAATGAGCGGCGCGAGCGCACGCGAGAGCGACAGCGTCATGGTGTTGAGCGCGCCCTTGCTGGCGGCATAGGCGATCGAGGAGCCGACGCCGGAAATACCCGCAACCGACGAGACATTCACAACCGCCGAGGCGCGCCCCGACGCGTTCGCGCCGGCTTCAAGCAGCGGTCGGGTCGCGCGCACCATCTGGAACGGCCCGATGGTGTTCACCGCGTAGATGCGTTGGAAATCTTCCGCCGAGAGCCCGTCGAGATTGTCGTGCGCGACATGCTTGGTGGTGCCGGCATTGTTGATCAGTGCATCCAGCCTGCCCCAGGATGCCGCCGCTGCGGCGATCTTCCGACAATCCTCGTCGCGCGACACGTCGCCCTGCACCACCACGACCTCGGCGCCGGCGCTGCGGCAAAGATCGGCGGTCTCTTCGGCTTCGTTCTTGCTGTTGGAATAGTTGACGACGACGCGTCCACCGCTCTTTGCCAGGATCTGCGCGGTCGCGGCCCCGAGGCCGGACGCAGAGCCCGTTACGATCGCATACAAACCATCCTTCGACATTAGCACTCCACTCCCTCTTTAGCTTTTGCGCTCAAAACGTTCCCGCGCTGGCATACCATATCGCGCGGCCAAGGCGACAAGCCAGAACTCCGTTGCGTGGAATTTCTGCTTCCGCGCGATGGCTCGCATGCCGCGGCCGCAGGCGGCCCTGCGGACAGCGCTTGTCAGGGCTATGGCTTTTCCCCATCATAAAGCGCAAGAACGAAATGCACTTGGCGCGACCGTTTGGCGCGTCCGAGACGTGCCAAATTCCATAGCTTGAGGAACGCCGTGGCGGAGAGTGAGAATATTGTCGTCGAGACCGCACAGAAAATCTTTGCCGATCTCGCCGACGCCCAGACCATCAACAGTGACACGACGGGAAGCTGGAAAGCGCCGCTGTGGCAGGCGCTGAGCGAGGCCGGCCTGCCGCTCGCCTGGGTGCCGGACGATCTCGGCGGTTCCGGCGCGAGTCTGGCCGAAGGCTTTGGCGTGCTCAACGCCGCGGGCCGGTTTGCAATCGCGGTGCCGCTCGCCGAGACCATGCTTGCGGGCTGGCTGCTCGCGCAAGCGAAGACCGCTTCCCCCGACGGCGAGATGACGGTGGTTCCCGCGAGCCCGAAGGACCGCATCACGCTCAATGCCGATGGCAGCCTGTCCGGCCGCGCCCGCGGCGTGCCCTTTGCCAAAGCGGCAAAGCATTTCGCAGTGCTGGCGCATGGCAACGGCGGCATCTCGATCGCATTGGTCGATGCCGCGAAAGGCCGGATCGAGGCCGGCATCAATGTCGGCTACGACAATTCGGACACTGTGACGCTGGACAAGGTCGAGCCAATCACGATCAAGCCGGCGCCGAAGGGCTTTGACCAGACCACGCTGATGCTGATGGGCGGCGTGGTCCGCAGCCTCCAGATCGCGGGCGCGCTGGAATCGATGCTCGACATTTCCGTGCGCTACTCCAACGAACGTGTCGCCTTCGAGAAGAAGATCTCGAAATTCCAAGCGGTGCAGCACAATCTCGCACGCCTCGCCGGCGAATCCGCCGCCGCGCTTGCGGCCGCGACCTCTGCCGCCGACGCCGTTGCGAATGCGACCTCTTTCGACGACGCAGTGTACCTCGAAGCAGCGTCCGCCAAGATCCGCTGCGCGGAGGCGGCCGAGAAAGGCGGCGCCATCGCACACCAGGTGCACGGCGCGATCGGCTTCACCATGGAGCATATCCTGCATCGCTATTCGCTGCGTGCGCTGGCCTGGCGCGACGATTTCGGCTCGGAAAGCCATTGGGCGGTTGAGCTCGGCAAGCGTGTCGCCGCCAGAGGCGCCGACGAATTGTGGCCGCTGGTGGCCTCGCGCTGATTTACGGAAAGAGCCATGACTGCAGCCCTACGTTTCGATCCGATCCGTCTGCCGCCCGAATGCGAGCAATTACGCAAAGAGGTGCGCGCCTTCCTTGCCGAGGAGATCGCCGCCGGCACCTTTGATCCGAACAAGCCCAACCGCGAAGATACCGACGCGCCGGAATTCTCGCGCCGGGTCGGCGCCAAGGGCTGGCTCGGCATGACTTGGCCGAAGAAATATGGCGGCCAGGAGCGCTCGTTCCTTGAACGTTATGTGGTCACCGAGGAGATGCGGGTCGCCAACGCGCCGACGCGACGCTTCTTCGTCGCCGACCGCCAGAGCGGGCCGGTCCTTTTGAAGTACGCGCCCGAGCATATCAAGATGGACATCCTGCCGCGCATCTGCGGCGGCGAACTCTGTTTTGCGATCGGCATGAGCGAGCCGAATTCCGGCTCGGATTTGTTCGCGGCGAAGACGCGCGCGACCAAGACCGACGGCGGCTACCTCATCAACGGCAGCAAGATCTGGACCTCCTCGGCGCATATCGCCGACTACATGATCGCGATCTTCCGGACTTCGCCGCCGACGAAAGAAAACCGTCGCCATGGCCTGACCCAGTTCCTGGTCAAGATGAAACAGCCGGGCATTAAGGTGAATCCGATTGGCCAGATCACGGGGCAATTCGAGTTCAACGAAGTCGTCTTCACCGACTATTTCGTGCCCGACGATCACGTGCTGGGTGAGATCGATGGCGCCTGGAAGCAGGCGACGTCAGAGCTCGCCTATGAGCGCAGTGGCCCCGAGCGCTTCCTTGAGACCTATTACGTGCTGACCGAGCTGGTGCGCGCCGTCGGCGACAAGCCTGATACGCGCAGCGCCGAAGGCATCGGCCGTCTGGTGGCGCAGCTTCACACCATGCGCCGCATGTCGGTCTCGGTCGCCGGCATGCTGCAGGCCGGCAAGGAGCCGGTCGTGGAGGCCTCCATCGTCAAGGACATCGGCACGGTATGGGAGCAGCAATTGCCGCATCGCGTGCGCGACCTCGCCGCCTTCGTCGAGGAGACCGCCTCCAACCGCGAGACGCTGGAGAAGCAGCTCGAATTCGCGCTTCGGACGGCGCCGAAACTGACGATCCAGGGCGGCACCACGGAAGTGCTCCGCGGCATCATCGCCCGCGGGCTTGGGTTACGCTAATTTTTGTAGGGAACGCTCATGAGCAAATATACCGATATCGGCGTCGAGAAGCAGGGCCACGTCGGCCTGATCGAAATCCGCAGACCGCCGCTGAACTTCTTCGACGTCGCGCTGATCAACCAGATCGCGGACGCGCTGGAGGAATTCGACCGCGACCTCGAGATCCGCGCAAGCGTGCTGGCTGCGCAAGGCAAGGCGTTCTGCGCCGGCGCCAATTTCAACGATCCGGCGCGGCAGGAGCAGGAAGAGCGCGCAGCCTCCGATCCGGCCGCCAATCTGCCGATCAACCATCTCTATGTGCAGGCGGTGCGCATCTTCCGCAACAAGAAGCCGATCGTCGCCGCTGTCCATGGCGCCGCCATCGGCGGCGGACTTGGCCTTGCCGTCTCCGCGGATTTCCGAGTCACCTGCCCCGAGGCGCGCTTCTCGGCAAACTTCACCAAGCTCGGCTTCCATCCCGGCTTCGGATTGACATTCACGCTGCCCGAACTGATCGGCAAGAACAACGCGGAATTGATGTTCTACACCAGCCGCCGCGTCACCGGCGAGGAGGCCTATCGCTGGGGACTCGCCAACGTGCTGGTGCCGCAAGATCAGGTGCGCGCCGAGGCGCTGAAGCTCGCGCAGGAGATCGCCGAGTGCTCCCCGCTCGGCCTCATCTCCACCCGCGCCACCATGCGCAGCGACTTCGCCGACCGCGTGCTCGCCGCCACCAACCATGAGCTGATCGAGCAGACCAGGCTGCGCGCCACGGAAGATTTCAAGGAAGGCGTGAAAGCCAGCGCCGAGCGCCGCGTTGCGAATTTCAAGGGGCGAT
The DNA here is from genome assembly GCF_059512425.1 of Bradyrhizobium sp. Leo78. Taxonomy (NCBI): domain Bacteria; kingdom Pseudomonadati; phylum Pseudomonadota; class Alphaproteobacteria; order Hyphomicrobiales; family Nitrobacteraceae; genus Bradyrhizobium; species Bradyrhizobium sp. Leo78. The sequence continues at coordinate 79,645 of NZ_JCAMOT010000030.1, read as the reverse complement.
AGTACGGCGGCTACTCGCCGTCATGGCCGGGCTTGTCCCGGCCATCCACGCGCATCCCCTCGCGCGGAGCCGAAGAACGTGGATGCCCGGGACAAGCCCGGGCATGACGGTGAAGCGCGTGGCTCAGGCGGCGAGCCGGAACGTGACGCCACCCAACGAGAACTCGTCGCCGGTCACCGCAAGTCCCTTTTTCCTTGCAGCATCGCGCACCCTCGCCGCGTCCGCCACCTTGAACGTCAGCGCGCTCATGATCTCGCTTTCGCCGTTGACGAAGCGGAAGGTACAATTCGGCAATCGTAGCTCGGTCCCGCTGACCGGCACCTCAAGGATCCGCCCCCAATGCGCCGCGAGCACTTGCGGCTCCGGGCTCTGCATCTCGACTTCGGTCAGCGCCTGCGTCACATCCTTTCGGATGTGCTTCTGCCACTCCGGCCCGGCCGGCGGATAAGGCCCCAGGACATCGTCGCTGCCATCGGTGTGGTTGAACTCGATGAAGGCGGCGCGGCAGTCGCGCGGGTGGAGTTGCACGCCGTGATAGGGCCCGTGCGTGATCACGTTCGCGGTGCGCACGCCGATGGCGTTGGCATGCGCGCCGCGCGCGTCGGGATCGTCGCAGCAGAAAATCGCCATATAGCCGCCGCGGCCGCTGGTCTTCTCAATGAAGCGGCCTGCCGCCGTGCCCGGCTTAAACGGTGCCACCACTTCGAGCAGGATGGTGTCAACCGGCAGCAGCGCGTTCTCCAGGCCATATTTGGCGACATTGCCGTCGCGATAGCAGACGCTCAGGCCCATGATATCGGCGATAGCTGAAATCACGGGCTCGAGTTCTGGCGCCACCAGACAAATCTGGCGCAGCCTGAGGTAGCCAGCCATCCCTACTCGCCCTTGAAGACGGGCTTGCGCTTCTCGACGAACGCCTTGGCCGCTTCCTTGTGGTCGGCTGTCTCGCCGCAGCGGGTGTGATGGATGGCTTCGCCGTCGAAGCAATCCTCGAGCGACAGATGCTCGGCATTGTTGATGTTGCGCTTGATGAAGCCGAGCGCGATCGACGGTCCCTGTGCCAGCGATATCGCAAGCTCGCGCGCGGCGGCGTCAATCTGCGCATCCGGCACCACCTTGGTCACGACGCCAAGCGCATGCGCCTCCTGTGCGGTGAGGACCGGCGAGGTCAGATACAGCTCGCGCGCCTTCGCGCTGCCGAGGAGTTGGGTCAGGAAATAGGTCCCGCCATAGTCGCCGGAGAAGCCGACCTTGGCGAAGGCGGTCGTGATCTTGCAGGACTCGCTCGCCACCCGCAGGTCGCAGGACAGCGCGATCGAGAGCCCGGCGCCGGCTGCAGCGCCGTCGAGCTGCGCCACCACCGGCTTTGCCATCTGGTGCAGGATCCGCGAGACCTCCATGCCGCGACGTAAGTTGGTAAGTTTGGCCTCGAACGGCAGCGGCGCCCGCCCTTCCGCCATCGACTTCACGTCGCCGCCGACGCAGAAGGTGCCGCCGGCGCCCTTGATCAGCACCGCGCGCACCTCGTGATCCTCGGCTGCCCGCCGCGCCGCCTCCACCAGGCCGCGCGTCATGTCCGGGTTCAGCGCATTGCGCCGCTCCGGACGGTTCATGGTGATGGTGAGCAGGCCGTTGTCGAGGCTTTGCAGGACGATGCTGTTTTCAGTCATGGGTTTGGCTTTCTTGGTTGTTGTTAGTTAGATCCATCCACCGTCATTGCGAGCGGAGCGAAGCAATCCATCTCGCCGCTTGCGGAGCCATGGATTGCTTCGTCGCTATCGCTCCTCGCAATGACGGCCACGCTTCGCGTCACTTCTTCACCAGCGGGCAGCGCGAATTTTCCAGCGGCTGGAACGCCTCGTTGCCGGAAACGGTCGCGAGCAGCTTGTAGTCGTCCCAGCGTCCCTTGGACTCGGACGGCTTCTTCACCTCGAACAGATACATGTCGTGCACCATGCGGCCGTCCTCGCGGATCCTGCCGTTCTTGGCGAACATGTCGTTGATCGGGGTCTCCTTCATCACCTTCATCACAGCCGCGGCATCCGTGGTGCCCGCGGCCTTCACCGCCTTCAGGTAATGCGTGACGGACGAATAGACGCCGGCTTGCGCCGAGGTCGGCACGCGCTTGGTGCGCTCCATGAAGCGCTTGGTGAATGCGCGGGTATCGTCGTTCAGGTCCCAGTAGAAGGCTTCGGCGAGCAACAGCCCCTGCGCGGTGTCGAGGCCGACACTGTCGATGTCGGTGACGAAGGCGAGCAACGGGGAGAGTTTCTGGCCGCTCTTGGTCAGACCGAATTCGGCCGCCTGCTTGATCGCGTTGATGGTGTCGCCGCCGGCATTGGCAAGCCCGATCACCTTCGCCTTCGAGGCCTGCGCCTGCAGCAGGAACGACGAGAAGTCCGACGTATTCAGCGGATGGCGGACACTGCCCAGCACCTTGCCGCCAGTCTTGACCACAACATTGGTGGTGTCCTTCTCGAGATCCTGCCCGAAGGCGTAGTCGGCGGTCAGGAAGAACCAGGTGTCGAGGCCGGATTTGACCGCCGCGAGACCCGTCACATTGGCCTGCGCGAAGGTGTCGAACACATAGTGCACGGTATAGGGGCCGCAGGCCTCGTTGGAGAGGCGGATCGAGCCGGGGCCGTTGAAGATGATGATCTTGCCCCGCGCCTTGGCGATCTCGCCCGCGGCGAGCGCGGTGGCGGAAGCCGCGACGTCGAAGATCATCTCGACGCCCTGGTTGTCGAGCATATCGCGCGCGATGTTCGCGGCGAGGTCGGCCTTGTTGAGATGATCGCCGACCACGACCTCGACCTTGCGGCCCAAGACCTCACCGCCGAAATCCTCCACCGCCATCTTGGCGGCGGTTTCGCTGCCGGGGCCTGTGATGTCGGCATAGAGGCTCGACATGTCGAGGATGCCGCCGATCTTGAGCGGCGGCGGTTTGCCCTGCGCCAACGCCGCGGTGGCCGAGACCGCCAGCATGCAGGCGAATGCGCCCGACAGAATCCGTTTCATGAAGTCCTCCCGGTTCGTCAGCCACATTGACTGCGGTCTACCATTTTGCGGCGCGATCATGCCGCATGAGATTGGTGGCAGCAAGCCGCGGCAATGCATGAATCCGCCAGTGGTTTTCCGTTAAGCGGAATGGTCTTCGGGGGCGTCAGCCCGATACAATATCTCGGCGTCGATCGAAGTTTGCGGTCGAACGAAACAGCGCTTTGATCACGGGTCTCGCCCCGAGCAGCGACTTGCAATTGAGCCCACAGGCGCAGGCGCGTCCGGACATGCGGCAATCAAAAGCGCGTGCCTCGCTGCTGATTTCGATTGCCTCCCGGTGGCCGCCATTTTCTCGCCTAGTTCCCACGCCCCTAGCTCACGACAGAGATTAACGAATCCCTGACTCCGTGTTGCTCGCGAGACACGCCGCCTCAGTAAAGCCACGCCGCGCGTACCGCTTTTGTTGCGGTTGCGAGGGGGCTGGGGGTACGGTCGTCGCCAATATTCGGTAGCCCTTCGAGGAGGAGCCATGAACGCATATCGCGGCCACACCGGACTGGTCGGCCGGCACTTGTTTCCGCGGCTGCGCGCCGTCGCGACCGCGCTGTTGCTGCTGCTTCCGGTCGTCGCAAGCCCCGCACAGGCTGCGCCGGAATCGGCCGCCGCTCGCGCCTCCACCGCCCACGTCTTTCTGCTCCGCGGGGTCCTGAACATCTTCTCGCTGGGACTGGACGAGATTGCCGCGAAACTAGAGGCGCAGGGCATGCGCGTGACGATCAGCAATTACGTGTTCTGGTCATCGCTCGCCAACGAGGCCGCAGCCGAATACCGCAGCGGCAAGATCAAAACCGTCATCCTGGTCGGTCACTCCTCGGGCGCGACCTCCCTGCCGGATATGGTCGCGAGGCTGGACCAGCTCGGCGTTCCTGTGAAGCTTGCCATCGGGCTCGACTCGGTGTTCCACACCAGCCTTTCGGGACGGGTCGGACGATACATCAATTTCTACGTCGCCAACGGCGCCGGCACTCCGGTCGAAAGAGCCAGGGGATTCCAGGGTACGCTTGACAACGTCAATGTCCAGAGCGTGCCGGGCGTCGGGCACCTGACGATCGAAAAGAGCCAGATCATGCAGCAGAAGGTGATCAGCGAGATCGACGCTGTCGTCTTCGGCCGGCCAAGCCCGGCATCGCCGACGAAGCGGCGGCAGCCGAGTGAGGCAAGCGCCGCCGTACCACCACGGGCGGCCGCCAGCGCGGCTGCGGTCCGTAACTGATCCCGGGCCTGTCGAATTGCGGCGCGCACGTTGCGCCGCAATTCTTGCCAATTCCTGCGCGATAGTTCATCTCAAACGCGGGCAAGTGGCCAGCCGGCAATCGGGCGCCGGCGTATCTGCGCGCCGAAACCACAGGCGGAAGGCGCATGATCAATCCGAAACCGCTAATGGCCATTGTGTTTCGGGCAATGCTTGTCGCCTGCATCTGGCCGGCCGGTTGCCATTTCGCGCTCGCGGCTCCGGCCGCAAAGCAGGCCAATACCGCTGCCACGGTGGCCGCATTACCGCCCCCTGCCGCCGAACAACCCGCTCCGACGCCACGGGTGCGCGCCTATCTGTTTCGCGGCGCCATGGGCCCGATTTTTTCGCGCGGCATGGATCAGCTGACCAGCCGCCTCCAGGAGGTCGGCGTCGAGGCCGACGTTAACGAGTTTACCATCTGCCGGCTCATCGCCGCCAAGGCGATCCGCGAATACAAAAAGGATCCTCTTCCGATCGTCCTGATTGGGCACTCGATGGGCGGACTTTGCTCCGTGATATTCGCCGAAGTCCTTCAGGAGGAGAACATCCCGGTCAGCCTGATCGTCGCCATCGATCCGGCGCACGCAACGGGGAAAGTGCCGCTCAATGTCGAGCGCTTCATCAATATCTTCATGTCCGACAGCGTGTTGGGGGGCGGCGATGTCGTCGCCGAGTCGGGCTATCAAGGCCACTATGCGAGCTTCGACCTGAAGGACCACAAGGAAGTCACCCACATCAACATCGACAAGATGGACACCATCCACGACCAGTTGGTGAACGCGGTCGTGCAACTCGGGACGACACCGATGCAGATCAAAGGCGAGACTGCACCGCTGCGCTACGTCGTTCCGCAAGATGCGCCGCTCGAGCTGTGGGACAGCGGCATTCCGCAATACGCCCGCGCAGGCGACACCTTGCAGGGTCTGGCCACAGTGAACCACGTCCCGCTTTGGTCGCTCATCCAGGCCAATCAACTCTCCGATAATGCCCCACTGACCGCTGGCCAGCGCGTCGTCATCCCGCGCCACCTGATGCCAGTCTCGCAGCAGCCCGCAACGACGGCGACGGCCGCGGAGCCGGCAAAGCGACCGGCAAGTCCCACTCCCCGCCCTTCGCGGGGCCAGGCTTCGGGCGAGAAGTCGTCTCCGCGACCACGGTGATAGATGTCTGCACGTAGCCCGGGTTGGAGCGGAACGCGCAACCCGGGACATCTGCGTCAGCCTTTACCAGCGGCCGCTGGCGCTTCACCCGGGCTACGGCGCCATTCTGATTTAAGTAAAAACCGTGCTGCGGCTAACCGGCCGGCATGAACGGGATCAGCATCGGAACGCGACGGCGATACGCTCCATATTCCTCCGCGCCGAGTTCGGCGCTGAGGAACACCTCCTCCATCCGGGCCTTCTGCGCCATGCCAAGCGAGATCAGCACGGCGCCGAGGATCGCCGTCACCGTCCCGACCGCCACACCGGTGACCAGCATTCCCGCGATCAGGCCGGTGTAGATCGGGTGGCGCACGAGGCCATACGGCCCGGTGTCAATGACGTGGTGGCCTTCCTTGTGCGTGATCGCGTTCGACCAGAACCGTCCGAGATGGATTCGCGCCCACCAGGTGAAGGAGATTCCGGCCAGCGTCAGGACCGCCATTACGTAGATGCCGAAGCTGCCGAACTGCCACAACGGCTTTTCCCCCAGCACCTGTCCGGTCCATGGCAGGAACAGAATCGCGCCCACGAGGATCGGGATGCGGTACCTCAGCGAGTCCGAGGTCATGACGTGCTTCTTGGTCTGGCCGGACCAGACCGATGCCGCCACCCAGCTCATGACCCATAGAATCCAGATGATGGCGAGCAACTGGGTGGGCCAGGTGGCGGTCCACCCGCTCCAGACAAACGCGAACCATTGACTAGGGTCTTGCGACATATTGCAACCGTATCAGGCGATTGGATCAGACGCCAAACCGGCGCGTGGTATTGAACGACTGGGCGCCCGGGCTCGACGCCGGTTCCCATTCCGCCTGATTGTGACCGGAGCCAAGCAGATGCGCAATGGTTTCGCGAAGCACGGGCTCGACCGGCCCGGGCGCGTAGCCGAGCTCGCGCTGCGCCTTTTCGATCGACAGCGCCTCTGCCCGCCGCGCGATCCGCACCCCTTCGGCCGTGCCCGACGGCGGCCGGTGGGTTACGCGATCGGCAACGAACTCCAGGATGCCCGCGGTGATCTCGGCAAGGCGGCCATTGATCGCAAGGCGCGGCGTGCGCCGGCCCCTGACATGCGCCATGATCCGCAGCACCTGCTTCAGCGCGATGCCTTCGCCGCCGAGAATGTAGCGATGTCCGAACTGCCCGCGTTGCATGGCGAGGATCAGCCCTGCCGCGACATCGCGCACGTCGACCAGGTTCACGACGAAATCCAGATAGAGCTGCACGCGCTGGCTCAGGAACAGCCGGAGCATTTCCGTCGGCGGCGTGAAATTGTGGTCGTGGGTCCCGATCGGCATCGTGGGACAGCCGATGACGACAGGATATCCCGCTGCCGCCTGCTGCATCGCATAGCGTTCGGCGAGCATTTTCGAGCGCGTATAGGGCCCCGGCATGTCGTCGGGCAATAGCGCGTCGTCGGCGAGGCGATCGTCCGATCGCAAGGCGCGGAACAGGATTGATTCGGTGGAGCAGTGCAGGAGCCGCTTCACGCCGCGCTTGCACGCGGTCCCGATCACGACCTCGGTGCCGCCACAGTTGACATCGTGGAAATCGGCTTTCCGCGGCAGCCACATCCCGGGCAACCCGGCAAGGTGATACACCTCGTCGACGCCGTCGATGGCGCTGTCTACGAGGTCGCGGTCAAGCACCGATCCCTTGACATACTCGACCTTCGGCAACGCCCGCGACGGCGGCTGCAGATCGAGCACACGCACGTCGCTGCCTTGCGCGACGAGCGCCGAGACCAGGTGCTTGCCAATGAAGCCGTTACCGCCTGTAACTAGGATTCGTGTCATGCGGTGGGATGCAGTACGGCTGGAGCTACTGGGAATACGACAGGGAATCTTGCGGAGGCTGGATAATACGCGCGAGATCGTGCCGAAAGCCCAGCGCGATGAATAATTTCGCCATCACGAACATCGGTCCGAGCAGCAGATGGGCGGGGTGGTCGGCCATCGAGGGTTTCCTGCGTTCGAACACCTGGTGCCCGATGATCTGCGAGGCGACTCCCACGACAAGGAGGACCGCCGTAAGCGACCACAAGCCGGTGATGGTCACATGACTGACAATCCAGGCGGCCAGTGACAGCAGAGCGACAGCCCCGCAAAAGATTCCCGCACCAAGCGCAAGATCGAGCAAGAACCAGTAGAACAGGACCGGCAGCACGGCGAGCACGGCCGCGCTGACCTCAACTCCGAACAGAGTGAAGGACAACAGGCTGAGGGGGAGAATGGCCGCCAGGAACAGGAACACGATGCCGAACACATGCATCACGCAATTCCAGGGGTCACGATGATATTCAACGTAATCGGTCAACTGCCGCCGAAAAAACGAGTTCATGCAGCACTTATCTTTCCTGTTGTGCCCGGACGCACGGCAAGACTGGCTTGCGCGAAATCCAGCGCTCCGGCTTCATTGCTGGTCCCCGCCGATGGGGTGCTACTTATGCTCGCAATCGGCCTCAAGTCAAAATGCCCCGGGGATAGTGTCGGACGGAGACCGACGTCGTTACGGAAAATCATGTCCTAATTCAGTCGGCTAGCAGCGGCGTCATGACACGGGGCCACAAAGTGACAGCGCATCACGCGAAATTTTGTGCACAAATGTTGCTGTTGTGCCTCATGCCTCCGGTGATAGCCGATTCGGCCCGCGCGGCGGGATGCGCTTTCGAAGCCCAGGGCGAGGGCCGGGTCGTGTCCGTGACCGGCGGGCGCAGCTTTCGTCTCGACGACGGCCGCGAGATCCGCCTCGCCGGCATCGAGATTGCGGACCGGCAGAAAGGGGCCGCAGCCCTGTCGGCGCTGGTGATGGGACGCGACATCTCGCTGCAGGGCGAGGACGACGCGCCGGACCGCTATGGACGCCAGGCGGCGTTCGTCTTTGTCTCGGGCTCCGACGCGGCCGTGCAAAGCGAGCTATTGAAGCAGGGCCAGGCGATGGTATCGCCTGATGTCTCGAATCGGGATTGCGCCACCCTGTTGCTTGCCGCCGAGGCCGAGGCGAGGCAGGCCAAAAGGGGAACGTGGGCCGACGCCTCGGCCATAAAAAACGCGGAAAGTCCGGGCGATATTTTGGCGGGGATCGGGCGTTTTGCGGTGGTCGAGGGGAAGGTCTTGTCCGTCCGTCAGGCGGGAGCAACCACCTACCTCAACTTTGGCCGGAACTGGACACGGGACTTTGCTGTGACTATTCCAAGGCGCATGATCCCCGCGCTCGAGGCGGCTGGGTTTGCGCCTAAGTCACTGGAAAATCGACGGATTCGCATCCGCGGCTGGATCGAAGCGCGCAACGGGCCACGGATCGAACTGCTCCGGGTGGGGCAATTAGAAGTGCTCGGCGGGAACTAAGGGCATGAAAAGGGGAAGCGGCTCTCCGAAAAGGTCGTGCTCAAGCAAACAGATGAGAGCATGATCCGGGAAGCTCGTTCTTCCGAGAGATCATGCGTAAACAGGGCGCAAACAGGGATGGGGTCGTGATCCGGCGGGTCGGACCATGATATCTTCCGGCAGCTTGAGAGTAGCTGGCGTGATTGAGGGTGTGGGACGGCGGGACAGGACGGGCCGCGGCCTTTCGGCTGCGCTGGCGCTTTTGTGCGCGGCGACCCTGCTGTCCGCCTGCGGCAATCTCGGCGCCGGCCGGTTCGAAACCGCAGCACCGGTCGCGGCGCCCCAAGCGGCAAAACCGAAGCCCACGGTCGCGCAGACGCCGGCGAGCGAGCGCGAGCACGAGCGGATCCTTGCCACCTATGGCGGCGCCTATGACGACCCGAAGCTGGAAGGCCTGATCAGCAAGACCGTCGATCGGCTGGTCGCCGCGTCCGACCGTCCCGACCAGGGATACAAGGTGACGATCCTCAATTCCGGCGCGGTGAACGCTTTCGCACTGCCGACCGGCCAGCTCTATGTCACGCGCGGCCTGATCGCACTCGCCAGCGACACCTCGGAGTTGTCGTCCGTGCTGAGCCACGAGATGGCGCACGTACTCGCAAAGCACGCCTCCATCCGCGAAGACCAGGCACGGCAGGCGGCGGTGGTGACGCGCGTCGTCACGGACATGAGCAATGATCCCGATCTCACTGCGCTCGCTTTGGCCAAGACCAAGCTCACGATGGCGAGCTTCTCGCGCCAGCAGGAATTCGAGGCCGACGGCATCGGCGTCGGCATCGCCGCGCGCGCGCATTTCGACCCCTATGGTGCCTCGCGCTTCCTCACGGCGATGGAGCGCAATGCGGCGCTGAAGGTCGGCAAGACCTCGTTCGATCCGCGCGCGCAGGACTTCCTATCCTCGCATCCGGCAACGCCCGAACGCATTTCCAATGCGCAGGCCGCAGCGCGGCAATATGCGGCGCCTGAAGGTGCCGAGCGCGACCGCGAGACCTATCTCGCCGCGATCGACAACATCGTCTATGGCGAAGACCCGAGCGAGGGTTTCGTCCGCGGCCGCCGCTTTCTGCACCCCAAGCTCGGGTTCACCTTCCAGGCCCCGGAGAACTTCACGCTCGACAACACCGCGCAGGCGGTGATCGGCGTTCGCGAAGGCGGCGCGCAGGCGATGCGGTTCGATGTGGTGCGGGTGCCGGCGGAACAGTCGCTCGGCGACTATCTCAACTCCGGCTGGATGGAAGGCGTCGACAAGGCTTCCACAGAGGATATCACCGTCAACGGCTTCCCGGCGGCGTCCGCCACCGCGCGGGGCGACCAATGGCAGTTCAAAGTCTACGCACTGCGCTTCGGCAGCGACGTCTATCGCTTCATCTTCGCGGCCAAGCAGAAGACCACCGAGAGCGAGCGCAATGCGCGCGAGACCGTCAATTCGTTCCGCCGCCTGACGCTCGAGGAAATCCAGGCCGCGCGTCCGCTGCGCATCAAGGTCATCAATGTGCAGCCCGGCGACACCGTGGAATCGCTCTCGCACCGCATGAGCGGCGTCGACCACCCGACCGAGCGCTTCCGCGTCCTCAACGGGCTGGACGCCCACGCCCAGGTCAAACCCCGCGATCGCGTGAAGATCGTGGTGGAGTAACGTAGCGTTTTCGAGCGAAGTGGATTACCGGTTCGCGCGAGGAAAACGCGTCAAAACAAGAATCTGGAGCTTCGGTTCTGATTCAATCAGAACCGAAGCTCTAGTCTTTCTCCGTTCGCCGCTACTCGATGATGTTTTCGCGCAGCCCGCTCAGCCAGAGCGCCAGCAGCGTCCACACCGCGCCGGACAAGAGATAGGCGCCGGCGGAGATCAGGCCGAAATGGGTCGCCAGCAAGAGTGCGGCGAGCGGCGCAAACCCGGCCCCGAACAACCAGGCGAGGTCCGAGGTCAGCGCCGAGGCGGTGTAGCGGTACATCGGCGCGAAGCTGGAGGCGATCGCTCCCGAAGACTGGCCGAACGACAGGCCCAGCAGAATGAAGCCCAGCACCATATAGATGGTTTCACCGACGGCGCCGGCATCGAGCAGTTGCGGAGCGAAGCCGCTATAGACGGCGATCGCGATCGCCGACCCGGTCAGCAGTAATTTTCGCCCGACGCGATCGGCGATCACTCCCGAAGCCACGATCGCCACCACGCCGAACGCGGCGCCGATCATCTCGATGATGAGAAACCGCACCGGGCTTTCTCGGGTGAACAGGAACACCCAGGAGAGCGGAAACACCGTGACCATGTGGAACAGCGCAAAGCTCGCCAGCGGCGCGAAGGCGCCGAGCAGGATGTTGCGCCCCTCGTCACGAACCGTATCGACGATGCGAGCCGGCTGCAGCTCGCGGCTTTCGAATGCCGAATCATATTCCGGAGTCGCCACCATGCGCAGCCGTGCGAACAGGGCGACCACGTTGATCGCGAACGCGACGAAGAACGGGTAGCGCCAGCCCCAGTCGAAGAAATCCTCCGCGGACAGGTTGCCGGCGAAGAACGCGAACAGGGCGCTTGCCACGATCAGTCCGAGCGGCGCGCCGAGCTGCGGCACCATGGCGTACCAGCCGCGGTGATGTCGCGGCGCGTTGATCGCCAGCAGCGAGGCAAGGCCGTCCCAGGCCCCGCCCCAGGCCAGGCCCTGGGCGGCACGCGCCAGCGCCAGCAGCCAGATCGCGACGACGCCTATCGTCTCATAGCCGGGCAGGAAGGCGAGCGCCACCGTCGCCGTGCCCAGAAGGAACAGCGCGATAATCAGCTTCGCGCTCTTACCGTAATGGCGGTCGATCGTCATGAAGATGACGGTCCCGAGCGGACGCGCCACGAAGGCCAGCGCGAAGATGCCGAAAGAATAAAGTGTCCCGGTCAGCTCGTTCGCGAATGGGAACACCAGGCGCGGAAACACGATCACGGATGCGATCGCATAGACGAAGAAATCGAAGAATTCGGACGTGCGGCCGATGATGACGCCGATGGCGATCTCCCCCGGGCGCGCCGGTTCGTGACCTGCCGTCATCGGGTGGCCGTGAGCCATTGCTGGGGCCTGTGTCATCGCCATCGCGCCTTATGCCTTATTCCGTTCTTGATTGAGACGGCCACCATCCGGTCTTGCCGCTAGCGGCCTCAAAGGCGCTGTTTGGGCCGCTATTGCGCACTGCAACATTGGACAAATTGTCCAATGTCCTCTTTGTTGCATCGCAGCTACCCCCTGTTTCACATAGGAAATTTCCAACAAGGTTCCACCGTGCGTGTCTTGAGGATTCTGGCGTTGCTGCCGCTCGCAGCCGCTCTTTCAGGTTGCGATTTTGTCGTACTCGCCCCGGCCGGCGACGTGGCCGTGCAGCAGCGCGACCTGGTCGTGATCTCCACCGTTCTGATGCTCTTGATCGTCCTGCCGGTGATGGCGCTGACCGCGCTGTTCGCCTGGCGCTACCGGGCGTCGAACACATCAGCCCGCTATGAGCCCGAATGGGACCATTCCACCCAGCTCGAACTCGTCATCTGGTCGGCGCCGCTCCTGATCATCGTCTGCCTGGGCGCCTTGACTTGGATGGCCACCCACCTGCTCGACCCCTACCGCGCGCTTGGCCGCATTGACGCCGACCGCCCGATCGAGGCCCAAGACAAGCCGCTCAATGTCGAGGTGGTCGCGCTCGACTGGAAATGGCTGTTCATCTATCCGGAGTACGGCGTCGCCACCGTCAACGAGCTTGCAGCTCCCGTCGATCGCCCGATTCGTTTCCGAATCACGGCCTCCTCCGTGATGAACTCCTTCTACATTCCGGCGCTGGCCGGCCAGGTCTACGCCATGCCGGGCATGGAGACGAAGCTGCACGCCGTGACCAACAAGCCCGGCGTCTACAAGGGTTTCTCCGCCAATTACAGCGGCGCCGGCTTCTCCGGGATGTACTTCGCGTTCCACAGCCTGACGACGGCCGAATTCGACAAGTGGATCACGAACGTCAAGGCAAGCGGCGACATGCTCGGCCGCAACGAATACCTCGTGCTCGAACGCCCGAGCGCCAACGAGCCGGTCCGCCGCTACGGCTCCGTCGATAGCGACCTGTTCAAGGCGATCGTCAACATGTGCGTCGAGCCCGGCAAGATGTGCGCCAGCGAGATGATGGCGATCGATGCCAAGGGTGGGCTTGGTCGCGAAGGACTGAACAACACGCTGCCGCTGACTTACGACAAATATGCCCGGCGCGGCGCGGTGTTCGGGCCCGAACCGACCTACGTGGCGGGCATCTGCTCGGTCGACGAACTCAAGGGGCAATCCGAGCCGGAGAGCACCGTCCCGTTCGACACGACACCGCTGCGCGGGGCCGGCCTCAAGCGTCCGCTGTTCTCGCCCGCCAATCCATCCTCGAGTTCCCTTCTTCTCGGACCGCGTCCGAAATCAGACTCCTAAAGAGCGCCGCATGTTCGATACTTCCTCCCTCGCCAAAGCGATTTTCGGCCGCCTGACACTGGAATCGCTGCCGCTGCATGAGCCGATCGTCGTCGGCACCTTCGTCGTCGTGGCGCTGGGTGGCGTCGCCCTGCTCGGCGCCGTCACCTATTTCCGGCTATGGGGCTATCTGTGGCGCGAGTGGTTCACCACCGTCGACCACAAGCGCATCGGCATCATGTACATGATCCTCGGCATTGTGATGCTGCTGCGCGGCTTTGCCGACGCCATCATGATGCGCCTGCAGCAGGCGATCGCCTTTGGCGGCTCCGAAGGTTATCTCAACGCCCACCACTACGATCAGATCTTCACCGCGCATGGCGTGATCATGATCTTCTTCGTCGCCATGCCGCTGGTCACCGGGCTGATGAACTACGTCGTCCCGCTGCAGATCGGCGCGCGCGACGTGTCGTTCCCCTTCCTCAACAATTTCAGCTTCTGGATGACGGTCGGCGGCGCGGTGCTGGTGATGATTTCGCTGTTCGTCGGTGAATTCGCGCGCACCGGCTGGCTCGCTTATCCGCCGCTGTCGAATATCGGCTACAGTCCTGACGTCGGTGTCGATTACTACATCTGGGGGCTGCAGGTGGCCGGCGTCGGCACGACGCTATCAGGCATCAACCTGATCTGTACCATCGTCAAGCTGCGCGCGCCCGGCATGACGATGATGAGGATGCCGGTCTTCACCTGGACCTCGCTGTGCACCAACGTCCTCATCGTCGCCTCCTTCCCGGTGCTGACGGCGGTTTTGGCGCTGCTGTCGCTCGATCGCTACATCGGCACCAACTTCTTCACGAACGACTTCGGCGGCAGCCCGATGATGTACGTGAACCTGATCTGGATCTGGGGCCACCCCGAGGTCTACATCCTGGTGCTGCCGGCGTTCGGCATCTTCTCCGAGGTGACCTCGACCTTCTCGGGCAAGCGCCTGTTCGGCTACACCTCGATGGTCTACGCCACCGTCGTCATCACGATCCTGTCCTATCTGGTCTGGCTGCATCACTTCTTCACGATGGGCTCGGGCGCCAGCGTGAATTCCTTCTTCGGCATCACCACCATGATCATCTCGATCCCGACGGGAGCGAAGATGTTCAACTGGCTGTTCACGATGTATCGCGGCCGCATCCGCTTCGAATTGCCGATGATGTGGACGGTCGCGTTCATGTTCACCTTCGTGATCGGCGGCATGACGGGCGTGCTGCTGGCGGTGCCGCCGGCCGACTTCGTCCTGCACAACAGCCTGTTCCTGATCGCCCATTTCCACAACGTGATCATCGGCGGCGTGGTGTTCGGCGCGTTTGCCGGCATCGCCTACTGGTTTCCGAAGGCCTTCGGCTTCAGGCTCGATCCATTCTGGGGCAAGCTGTCGTTCTGGTTCTGGGTGGTGGGCTTCTACTTCGCCTTCATGCCACTCTACGTGCTCGGCCTGATGGGCGTCACACGCCGCCTGCGGGTGTTCGACGACCCAAGCCTGCAGATCTGGTTCATCATCGCCGGCATTGGTGCATTCCTGATCTTCCTCGGCATCATCTCCTTCCTGGTTCAGATCGCAGTCAGCGTGCTCAAGCGCGAAGCGCTGAAGGACGTGACCGGCGACCCCTGGAATGCACGCACGCTGGAATGGGCGACCTCGTCGCCGCCGCCGGCCTACAACTTCGCCTTCACCCCCGTCGTTCACGACAACGACGCCTGGTGGGACATGAAGCGCCGCGGTTATCGGCGTCCGCTCACCGGGTTCAAGCCGATCCACATGCCGAGCAACACCGGCACGGGTGTCATCCTCGCCGCGCTGGCCACGGCGATGGGGTTCGGCCTGATCTGGTACATGTGGTGGCTGGCGGCCGTGAGTTTCATCGGCCTGCTCGCGGTCGCGATCGGCCACACCTTCAACTATCACCGCGACTATCACATTCCGGCCGATGAGGTCGTCCGGGTGGAAGATGCGCGCACGCACCTGCTTGCCGCTGGAGCCAAGTCATGACACTCGCCGTCGTCCCTCCACAAAATTCCGAACCGGTCTTCTACGTCGTCGACGAGCACGAGCATCCGGAAGGCGCGAGCACCATGCTCGGCTTCTGGATCTACCTGATGAGCGACTGTCTCATCTTCGCGATGCTGTTCGCGACCTTTGGCGTGCTCGGCGGCAACTACGCGGCAGGCCCGGCGCCCAAGGATCTATTCGACCTGCCGCTGGTGGCGGTCAACACCTCGATGCTGCTGCTGTCGTCGATCACCTATGGTTTCGCGATGCTGGCGATGGAGAAGTCGCGCGTCGGCGCGATGCAGGCCTGGCTCGTGATAACCGGGCTGTTCGGCCTGGCATTCATCAGCATCGAACTGTTCGAGTTTGCCCACATGATCCACGAGGGCGCGACGCCACAGCGCAGCGCCTTCCTGTCGTCCTTCTTCACGCTGGTCGGCACCCACGGCCTGCACGTCACCTTCGGCCTGGTTTGGCTGGTGACGCTGATGGTGCAGGTCGCGCGCTACGGCCTGATCGAGGCCAACCGCAGGCGTCTGATGTGCCTCAGCATGTTCTGGCACTTCCTCGACGTGGTCTGGATCGGCGTGTTCACCTTTGTCTACCTGATGGGAATGCTCCGATGAAAGCCGATACTCACTCCCTGCAACCCGCTCACGACGCACACCCTGCAGACGGACATGGCGAGCACCATGCCGGCGGCTCGCGCGAAAGCTACCTGATCGGCTTCGGCCTCTCCGTCATCCTCACCGCGATCCCGTTCTGGCTGGTGATGAGCGGCGTGCTCGGAGACAAGCAGCTCACCGGGCTTGCGATCACGGCGCTGGCGGCGATCCAGATCGTGGTCCACATGGTCTATTTCCTGCACATGAACACCCGCTCCGAGGGCGGCTGGACCATGATGGCGCTGATCTTCACCATCATCATGGTGGTGATCGGACTGACCGGAACGCTCTGGGTCATGCATCACCTCAACGTCAACATGATGCCCGGGCATGACATGAGCACCATGCAGTGACGGCGCGCCCATCTGCCCTCTCGCTGCTGCTGGTCGCCCTTGCGGCGCTGGGCGTGGTCGCGCTGACCGCGCTCGGCGTGTGGCAGCTTGAGCGCAGGACATGGAAGCTGGCACTGATCGACCGGGTCGAGCAGCGCCAGCATGCAGCCCCTCAGCCGATCCCCGCGCCCTCGTCGTGGCACGCGATTACCGCGTCGAGCGACGAATACCGGCGGGTAACCGTCAGCGGCCACTTCCTGCATGAGCGCGAGACGCTGGTGGCGGCGGTGACCGACTATGGCCGCGGCTTCTGGGTCCTGACGCCGCTGCAGACGACGGACGGCGTCACGGTCCTGGTCAATCGCGGCTTTGTTCCCCCGGAGCGGCGGGAGCCCTCAACACGGCGCGAGGGAAACCCGCCCGGAATAGTGAGCGTTACCGGCCTGCTGCGGATCACCGAGCCAGAGGGCGGCTTCCTGCGCAGCAACGACCCGGCGGCAAACCGCTGGTATTCCCGCGACGTCGCAGCGATCGCCGCGGCGCGTGGACAGTCGCAGGTCGCACCGTTCTTCGTCGATGCGGACGCGACCCCGAACGGCGGCGGCTATCCGATCGGCGGGCTGACCGTCGTCAGGTTCCCAAACAACCATCTGATTTACGCGCTGACATGGTTCGCCATGGCCATTATGCTGGCGGCCGCACTCCTGCGCGCTTTGCGCGTCAGGGACCATGTCCGCGACTTCGATGCGCGGCGCGATGCCGTGCGGAGCCTGGTGGCCGCCGCACGCAATTTATCTCGCAAGACGGGCCCAGATGCTCGAGCGCATATCGGATCAGCATGACCACGGGAAAACGGCGGGCGAGGCCATGACGGAGCCGGCGAAGGCCGGCGCCGGCACAGCCCCGGTCGCGCTGGATGCGCCAAAATCGACCGACGACACCACCAACCGCAAGAACATGGCGCTGCTGATCCAGCTCCGCTGGACCGCGGTGATCGGCCAGATCGTGACGATCGCGTTCGTCGATCAATGGCTTGGCATCGCCCTGCCGATCCTGCCGATGGCCGGCGTGATCGCAGCCCTCGTGGCGCTCAACCTGTTGAGCCTGGTCTGGGTGCGCTACCGGGCGGAGATCAACAATCGCGAACTCCTGCTCGCGCTGATGCTCGACGTCGCTGCATTGACCTGCCAGCTCTATTTGAGCGGCGGCGCGACCAATCCGTTCACATCGCTCTACCTTCTGCAGGTGACGCTCGGCGCGGTCCTGCTCGATGCGCGCTCGACCTGGTCGCTGGTCGGGCTGGCTTGTTTGAGCTTCGCCGGGCTGACCGTCGCCTATCGCCCGCTCGGGCTGCCGCAGTACGGCTTCAGCGATCCGTTCAGCCTTCATGTCGCCGGCATGTTCATCGGCTTTGCGCTCAATGCCGTCCTGCTCGTGGTGTTCGTGACGCGCATCAACCACAACCTGCGGAAACGCGATGCCAATTTGGCCGCGCTGCGCCAGCATGCCGCCGAGCAGGATCACATCGTTCGCATGGGCCTGCTCGCGTCCGGGGCGGCCCATGAGCTCGGCACTCCGCTGGCGTCGCTGTCGGTGATCCTGAGCGACTGGCGCCGCATGCCAGCCCTCACATCGAATCCGGAGCTCTCGGACGATCTGTTCGAGATGGAGACGTCGCTGCAACGGTGCAAGTCGATCGTCACGGGTATTCTCGTCTCGGCCGGCGAGGCGCGCGGCGAAGAATCGTCGCCGACGACTGTAACTGCATTTCTCGCGGCGCTGGTCCAGGAGTGGCGCACGACGCGCCCGTCGGCTACGCTGTACTTCCGGAACGAGTTCGGCACCGACCTGCCCGTTGTCTCCGAGGTCGCGCTCAAACAGGCGATCTTCAACGTGCTCGACAATTCCGCAGAAGTCTCGCGCGACTGGATCGAGCTCGCGGCCGAGCGCGCCGACGACCGGCTTATGCTGTCGGTCACCGATCGCGGACCGGGCTTTGCGCCGGAAATGCTGGCGCAGTTGGGCAAGCCGTACCAATCGAGCAAGGGCCGCCCGGGAAGCGGCCTCGGCCTGTTCCTGGTCGTCAATGTCGTGCGCAAGCTCGGCGGGGTCGTGACGGCGCGAAACAATGCAGAGGGAGGTGCAACCATCAGCCTCGAACTGCCCCTGGCAACGCTTGCGATCGGAGGCAGCCTTGACGGATGAACGGCTGCTTTTGATCGTGGAAGACGAAGAAGGCTTTGCCCGCACCCTCAAACGTTCGTTCGAGCGGCGCGACTATCAGGTCGTCGTGGCGGCCTCGCTCGACGAGGCCCGCAAAGTGCTTGAAGAGAAAACCCCCGGCTATGCCGTGGTGGATCTCAAGCTGGGCGGCGCCTCGGGGCTGGCCTGCGTGGAAGCGCTGCATATGCACGATCCCGAGATGCTGATCGTCGTGCTGACCGGATTTGCCAGCATCGCCACCGCGGTGGAAGCCATCAAGCTCGGCGCCTGCCATTATCTCGCCAAGCCGTCGAACACAGACGATATCGAAGCCGCCTTCCGCAAGGCGGAGGGCAACGCCGATATCGAGGTGGCCGCGCGTCCCACCTCGATCAAGACCCTGGAATGGGAACGCATTCACCAGACCCTGATCGAAACCGATTTCAACATCTCCGAAGCCGCAAGGCGGCTTGGCATGCACCGCCGGACCCTGGCCCGAAAGCTGGAAAAACGCCAGGTGAAGTGACTGGAGCGTTCTCGAGCGCAGATATCGGCAGCTTGCGGGCACTGGCCCCCGGCCGGGCGGAATGTGATAATGCGGCAAATA
This sequence comes from Bradyrhizobium sp. Leo78, assembly GCF_059512425.1. Lineage (NCBI taxonomy): Bacteria > Pseudomonadati > Pseudomonadota > Alphaproteobacteria > Hyphomicrobiales > Nitrobacteraceae > Bradyrhizobium > Bradyrhizobium sp. Leo78. The sequence goes on along the minus strand of NZ_JCAMOT010000030.1, from coordinate 60,513 downwards.
GACAGGCCGGCCTCCGTCGGCCGCGCAGTGCGCCTGCTCGTGCAGCGACGCCGAACCGGATCACGAATGACCGCGCTTTCCCAGGATATCGCCGCCGAGCTGAGGCGCAGGATCGACGAGCTCGAGCAGCAATTGCGCTCCGGTGCAGCCGAGAATGCACGCCTGCAAAGCGACCTTGCGGTTGCGCGTGATCGCCAGAGCGCGGGCGCGGCGATCCTGCGCACCATCGCAGCCTCCCCGTCCGATGCCCGGCCGGTGTTCGAGGCCATCGCGTCCAGCTCCAAGCGCCTGCTTGGCGCCTTCTCCGCGACCGTGCTCCAATTCATCGGCGACGAGCTGCATCTGGTGGCGTTCACGCCGATCAGCCTGGAGGCGGACGAGGGACTGAAGTCATCATTCCCGCGACAGATCGCAGACTTTCCGACCTTTGCCCTGGTTCGCGATGGCAAGACGGTTCAGTTTCCGGACAGCGAGGCCGACGACGTCCCGCAACTGAACAAGGAGCTGGCAAGGCTGCGCGGTTTCCGCAGCGTCCTGTTCATGCCGCTGATGAACAGGGGAACGCCCGTCGGCATGATCAGCGTCACACGTGCCGAGCCTGGCGCGTTCGCCGCTGACCACGTGCAGTTGCTGCAGACCTTCGCCGATCAGGCCGCGATCGCGATCGAGAACGCGCGTCTGTTCAACGAGACGCGGGAAGCGCTGGAGCGGCAGACCGCCACCGCCGATATCCTGAATGTGATGGCAGGTTCGCCGTCCGACGTGCAGCCGGTGTTCGAGGCCATCGCGGCCAACGCCAACCGGCTGATCGGCGGCTTTTCCACCGCGGTGCTTCGCTATGCGGGCGGCGCGGCCCATCTGGCGGCCTTCACCCCGACCGATCCTGCCGGTGACCTTGCGCTGCAGGCGGCGTTTCCAATGCCCTTCGCTCAATTCCCGCCCTACCAGCTCGTGGCTGATGGTACGGCCGCGCAACTGCCCGACACCGAGCTCGAGCCGGCCGCACGGGATATCGCGCGTGCGCGCGGCTATCGCAGCATGTTGTTCGCCCCGCTGGTCAGCGAGAGCGAGATCATCGGCATCATCATCACCACGCGCCGGGCGACCGGCGCGTTCGGCGAGCACCAGGTCCGGCTGTTGCAGACTTTCGCCGACCAGGCCGTGATCGCGATCAAGAACGTCGGCCTGTTCAACGCGACAAGAGAAGCGCTGGAGCGACAGACGGCGACCGCCGACATTCTCAACGTCATCGCGAGCTCGCCAACCGACGTGCAGCCGGTATTCGACGCCATCGCCGAAAGTGCGAAGCGGCTGCTCGGCGGCCAGACGGCGCTCGTCACGCGCGTTGTGGATGACATGCTTCATCTGGCAGCCCACACGGCGGGAAGCGAAGCCGGGGACAGGGAGATAGAGAATTCGTTCCCTACCCCGCTGACGTCCCCGGGGATTCACAGCCGGGTCGCACAGAGTTCAACCATCGCATTTCGCAACGATATCGAAACCGAACCCGATGTCTCCCAGGCCGTCAAGGAGATGGCGCGCGCCAGAGGATATCGAAGCATCATCGTCGTGCCGATGCTGCGCGAAGGCGTTGCGATCGGCACGATCGGTGTTTCGCGCGCCGAAGCGGGCCCGTTCGCCGACAACCAGATTGCCCTGCTCAGGACGTTTGCCGATCAGGCCGTGATCGCCATCGAGAACACGCGGCTGTTCAACGAAGTGCAGGCCAAGACCCGCGATCTGCAGGAAGCCCTCACCTATCAGACCGGCAGCGCGAACATCCTGAAAGTGATTGCGTCCTCGCCGACAGATGTCGGACCGGCATTGAAGGCAATCGTCGACAGCGCCTGCGAGCTTTGCGATGCCTATGACGCCGCCGTGGCGCTAAAGGACGGCAACGATCTGCGATTCAGCGCTCATCACGGGCCGATTCCCATTCCCCTTGAGAAATGGCCGATCAATCGCAACTGGACTGCGGGCCGCGCCTTTGTCGACCAGACCCCTGTGCATGTCGCCGATCTCCGTGACGAGCAAACTGACTTTCCGGAAGGCCGCGAGCTTGCGCTTCAAATGGGACACCGCACCATCTTGAGCGTGCCGCTGCTGCGGGAAAACGAGAGCATCGGCGCGATCGTGCTCCGCCGCAACGAGGTGCACCCGTTTACCGACAAGCAGATTGCACTGTTGCAGACCTTTGCCGACCAGGCCGTGATTGCGATCGGCAATGTGCGGCTGTTCGAGCAAGTGCAGGCCCGCACCAGGGAACTTGCAAAGTCCCTCGACGATCTGCGCGCCGCGCAGGATCGCCTGATCCAGACCGAAAAGCTCGCCTCCCTTGGTCAGCTCACGGCCGGCATCGCGCACGAGATCAAGAATCCGCTCAACTTCGTCAACAATTTTGCCGCACTTTCCGCGGAACTGACGGGCGAGCTGAGCGATTTGCTGGCGTCAGCGTCACTCGCCGACAGCGTCCGCGACGAGGTCGATGAGCTGAGCGGCCTCCTGAAGGGCAATCTGCAAAAAATCGTGCAGCACGGCAAACGCGCCGATTCCATCGTCAAGAACATGCTCCTACATTCGCGGGAGGGCGGCGGTGAGCACCGGCCGACCGACGTGAACGCGCTTGTGGAGGAGAGTCTCAACCTCGCTTATCACGGCGCACGCGCCGAGAAGCCGCGGTTCAACGTGACCCTCAGGTGCGACCTCGACCCGGATGCCGGCACGGCCGAGGTGTTCCCGCAGGAGATCACGCGTGTGTTGCTGAACCTGATTTCGAACGGCTTTTATGCGGTCGCCAAGCGGGGCAGTGAAAATGGTCCAGGATTTGAACCGGAGGTCAGCGCCAGCACACTCGGCCGTGGCGAATACGTCGAGATCCGGATCCGCGACAACGGCGTCGGCATTCCACCCGAGGTAAAGGAGAAGATGTTCAACCCGTTCTTCACGACCAAGCCGGCAGGGGAAGGCACCGGCCTTGGACTTTCCATGAGCCATGACATCATCGTCAAGCAGCATGGCGGCACGATCAATGTCCAGACCGAACCCGGCGCGTTTACCGAGTTCACCATCCTGCTGCCGCGCAGAAGTAATTTTTCGGATAGTAACAGAGGTTAGCCGTGAGTGTGATGGTCCTGGTGGTGGATGACGAGCCCGATGTGGAGGCCTTGTTCCGCCAGCAATTTCGCCGCGATCTTCGCGCCCAGCGCTTTGTGATGGATTTTGCCGGGACGGCGTCGGAGGCCCTGACCCGCATATCCGACGTCGGCGAGCACTCGCTGATCCTGATCTTCTCCGACATCAACATGCCCGGGATGAGCGGGCTCGAGATGCTGCCGGAGGTCCGCGCGCGGCGGCCTGACGTTCCCGTGATCATGATTACGGCCTACGGAGACGCCGCGACGCGCAAGAAGGCGCTGGAGCGAGGCGCGGACGACCTCTTGACCAAGCCGATCGACTTCAGCCAAGTCCGCCAGGAGATCGACGCGAGGCTGGAACGATCCGCATGACCGCCACCATTCTCGTAGTCGACGACGAGCCGGATCTGGAGGCGCTCGTGCTCCAGAAATTCCGCCGGCAGATCCGCGACGGACTGGTGAGCTTCGTCTTCGCGCGTGACGGCCTTGAAGCCCTTCAGTCGATCGAGCAACATCCCCATGTCGATCTTGTCGTCTCCGACATCAACATGCCGCGCATGGATGGCCTGTCACTGCTGGCAAAACTGCAGGAGGCAGAGGACAAGAAGTCGACCATCATCGTCTCGGCCTATGGCGACATGAGCAACATCCGCACCGCGATGAATCGCGGCGCATTCGACTTCATCACCAAGCCCATCGATTTCGCCGACCTGGAGATGACGATCGAAAAGACGATGCGTCACATCGAAGTCCTGCGCGAGGCACGCCGCCGCCAGATGGAAGCGGAGCGCGCCCACGCCTCGCTGTCGCGCTATTTCTCGCCCGAGCTCGCCAAGCGCCTTGCCGCCGGGGACGACGGCAACGACATGGAGGTGCGCTGGCGCGAGGTCGCCGTGATCTTCACCGATATCACGGGCTTTACCTCGCTGGTCGAGACGGCCGTGCCCGAGGTGCTGGCGGAACTGCTCAACGAGTATGTCGGCGGCCTGACGGATGTCGTCTTCGCTCACGAGGGAACGGTGGCGAAAGTGATCGGCGATGCCATCCAGGTGCTGTTCAATGCACCCGGCGACCAGCCCGACTATGCGACCCGTGCGATTGCCTGCGCGCAGGCGCTCGATGAATGGGCGGAGGCGTTTCGCGGGCGTTGGAAAGAGAGAGGCGTGAATTTCGGCGCCACGAGGATCGGCGTGCACGCCGGCCCGGCGCTGGTCGGCAATTTCGGCGGCAACCGCTTCTTCGATTACACCGCCTACGGCGACACGATCAACACCGCGGCCAGGCTGGAAGCCGCAAACAAGGCGCTGGGCACGCGGATTTGTGTGAGTGACGCGGTCGCAAGCGCGGCACAGGAGTTCAAGGGACGCCCCATCGGTGATCTTGTCCTGCGCGGACGCAGCGAGCCGCTCCGCGCCCACGAGCCTTTATCGGCGGCGGAATTCGACGCGCCGGCTACAACCCAATATGCGACCGCCTTTGCCAAGCTCGAGTCGGGTGACGCCGCGGCCATGCCGGCTTTCGCCGCACTGGTCGGAACGCATGCCGACGATCCGCTCGCCAGCTATCATTTGCGGCGGCTGCTCAACGGCGCCAAAGGCATCCGCATCGAGCTCGCCTGACCGGGCGCACGTTTCCGTTACAGCTGAAACATACTAATGGTCGGAGATCGGCATCGAACGCTGCGGTGTCGGGCTTGTTGGCTCTTCTTGATTGATTACTTCTAACGCCAGGGCCATTGCGCCGCTTGGTGCAGGCATCGCCCTCTGAGCGCAGTCCTGGAGCGTCGAAAAATTGAAACGACGATCGTACGACTATATCGTTGTTGGAGCAGGCTCCGCGGGCTGTGTCCTGGCGAGCCGTCTCTCCGAGGATGCCAATTCAACTGTTCTCTTGCTCGAGGCAGGTGGATACGACCGAAATCCGCTGGTCCGCATTCCGATCGGACTAGGAAAGCTTCATGAGTATGGGATCTACGATTGGGGCCTGATGGCTGAGCCTGATGCCGGTCTCAATGGCCGCGTGATTCCCGCAAAGCGCGGGAAAGTGTTGGGCGGATCTCACTCGATCAACGTGATGGCATTCACGCGCGGCGATCGTGCCGACTATGACGGCTGGGCTCGCGCGGGCGCCCGAGGATGGTCCTACAGCGATGTTCTCCCTTACTTCAAACGTTGTGAAACGTGGCAGGAAGGAGGAAGCGTATTGCGCGGCGGATCGGGGCCGATACACGTCGAGTTCTCGCGCTCAGTCGATCCGCTGTTCGACGCCTGGCTCGCCGCTGCGCGCGACCTCGGCTTCACATTCACGAACGACTTCAATGGAGAAACGCACGAGGGATTCGGGATAATCCAAAATACCACCTGGAAAGGCCGTCGAGAGACGACAGCCTCAGCCTACCTTCGATCCGCGCTGAAGCGCGCAAATCTGGTACTTCATACCAGAGCGCAAGCGACTCAAATCGTTTTTGAGGGTACCCGAGCGGTGGGAGTACGGTACGTCAGCGGTGGGCGAAGCGCCTACGTGATGGCGAATCGAGAGGTCATACTGTGTGCGGGCGCGTATCACACGCCACATTTGCTCATGTTGTCGGGTATCGGGCCGACGAAGCATCTCGCCTCTCTTGGGATCGAAACACTTATCGATCTGCCGGTAGGCCAGAATTTGCAAGATCACCTTGCTGCATGGTTCAACTGGAGCCGCCCCACGCCGGGTGCCTTCCACAGGACGATGCGCCTTGACCGAATTTCGTTAGCCCTGGTCCGAGCTTATCTATTTGGGACCGGACCTGGGACAATGCTTCCGAGGTATCTCTTCGGGTTCGTCAAGACCGATCCTTCGCTCGAGGCGCCGGACATCGAATTCATGTTTCGGGGAACGGCCGCTCAGCCCTACGTCTGGTTCCCAGGGATTCGTCCGGCTTTTGAAGACGGCTTTGCGATCCGTCCAACATTGCTGCATCCAAAAAGTCGCGGGGAGGTCTCGTTGAGATCGACAAACCCCCTTGATGCACCGAGAATCCGCAACGGATTCCTCGAGCACCCGGATGACCTTGCGACGTTGCTGCGTGGAGCAAAAATCGGTCTCGAATTGGCCGCTCACCCGGCGGTTGCCTCGCTGGCAGGAAAATCAGCCGGACCTTCGCGCGTCCAATCGGACGGCGATATTGAACAGTGGATTCGAAGCACGGCGATCACCGCAAACCATCCGTGCGGCACTTGCGGAATCGGGAGTGTCGTGGACAGCCAGCTTTCAGTCCTTGGCGCGACCTCGCTTCGGATCGTCGACGCGTCAGTCATGCCAACAATCGTATCTGGGCACATAAATGCATGTGTTCTCATGATCGCCGAGAAGGCCTCTGATCTGATCCGCGGCCAGCAGGGACAGGTCCTGGAAACGCATGGCTTGACCCCGGCACAATAGTGGCCCGGGCGCCGCCGCCATGACAAGGCGCCCTCGTTATCTCGACTGGCCGGCGAGCGACCGTTCCTCCATCGCGACCAGGCAGAACGCGGCGCAGCTCAATCGGAGCAATGAGTCTTTCGCTTCTTGGTTCTGAAGCGATCCGATGACGGATAGAAACGTTGGGACAGGGTGGCTGTCGGATTATACCGCTTGCTCCAATACAACTTTAGGCATTGAATTTCACACAATAATGCGCTGCTGCCGCGAGTCGTTTAGCGATGCAGTGTTTCGATCAATCAATTCTACTCAATCTCACGCGAAGCAAGTCACCATAGGCTTGCGCGCTCGCTTTTCCGCGCACTGCGCCGAAGCCCACGAAAAACAAAACACCAATTGGCCATCATGGAGGGAACAATGTCACGAAAGCTTTCGCGACGACAATTCGTAAGTGCGACTGCCATGTCGTCCGCAGCGCTGATCACGGCGCCATATGTGCGCGGCGCTTACGCCGCCGGCAAACTGTCGATGGGTTTTTGGGACCACTGGGTGCCGGGCGCCAACAAGACCTTGACCGATCTCGTCAACGAATGGGCTGCAAAGGAAAAGGTCGAGGCTCAGATCGACTACATCACCAGCCAGGGCAACAAGATCCTCCTGACCGTCTCCGCCGAAGCGCAAGCCAAATCCGGCCACGATATCCTGGTCATGGCCACGTGGTTGCCGCATGCGAATGCCGAACTGCTCGAGCCCGTCAACGACATCATGGCGCCGATCATCCAGCAGAACGGCGCGGTCAACTACACAGTCGAATACCTCGGCCAGGCAGGCGGCAAGTGGCTCGCCGTTCCCTCGTGCGTCGGCAGCCAGATCAAGGGTCCCTGCTCGCGTATCGACCTGATGAAGAAATACGCCAATATCGACGTGCAGGAGATGTATCCGGCCGGCAGCCCGCCGAAAGCGGACAACTGGACCATGGATACGTTCCTTAGGGCTGCCGAGGCCTGCCAGAAAGGCGGCTTCCCCTTCGGCATCGGTGTCGGCGAGACCGCTGACAGCACTGATACCGCCGGCGCGATCTTCCAGTCGTTCGGCGCAGAACTCGTCGACGCCAAAGGCAACCTGACTGTCAGGACCGACGCCGTCCGGCAGGCGCTGGATTTCTACAAGAAGCTGATCGCCTTCCTGCCATCAGACGTCGCGGCATGGGACGACGCCTCCAACAACAAATGGCTGATTTCCGGCAGGGGCGCGCTGATCATGAACCCGCCGAGCGCCTGGGCAGTCGCCAAGCGCGACGCTCCGCAAGTTGCCCAGCAATGCTGGACCCACGGCTTTCCGGCCGGCCCAAGAGGTCGCTTCGCGCCCTACGTGCCCTTCTTCTGGGCCATCTGGCAATTCTCCAGGAACAAGGCGGCGGCCAAGAGCCTGCTTGCGCATCTCTCGCAGCCGTCATCGATTGAGAAGCTGGTGGTCGCCAGCGGCGGCTATGATCTGCCGGCCTACCAGAACCTCACGACACTGGAGGTTTGGGCGGAAGCGGAGCCGCCAAAGGGCACGCTCTATCACTATCCGAACCCCTATAACCATCAGAAGCTGTCAGTTGCGGCCTCGCCAGCACCGCCCAAAGTCGCGCAGCAGATCTACTCGCAAGCGACGCTGACCAAGATGTGCCTGCGCCACTCGCAGGGTGAAGCAATGGAGAGGACCCTCGGATGGGCGGAAGCCGAGTGCGAAGGTTTCATGAGGAGCTGAAGACACGCACGCAATCCATGGCGACGAACTCAGGCGCGATTGCTAATAGCCTCACGACGTGGTTTTCAACTTGGTCTGTTGGCCTGCTATGGCTAGCACTGCCTTTCGATCATGGATGAGATTCTCAAGCCGATGGGCGGCGACATTGAGCGTAGCGGCATCAAGGGCGCCTTCGTCGTCGGTCCCCGCTCTGGCACGCTGCGCACGCAAAACTTCGTCGATTTGATTTTCAATCTCGAACAGCTCCGATTCCGTTTCAGCCTTTCTGATCCTTTGTCCCAGCGCGTATAGCGAATCCAGCGCAGCTTCTTTGGTCTCGAGTTCGCCGGATCTGAGAAATTTCCAGGCCGCTGCCAATATTGAGGCAAGCGCGCCCAATGCCATTGGCGTGAGAAAAATCGCGTTGCTCCACTTGTCCAAGAAGCTTTGCTGGGTGCCGTTGTAGAACTCCGCGGCGCCTGGATGAACCGGAAGATAGGCGCCGGGGTCGGTATCGGGTGCCTTCATCTGCGCCAGGATCGGCAGTTCGCCCGACAGGTCTCGGCGCGCGCTCGTAAAGGCTTGCGTGAAATCAGCAACCAGATCGTTATCAAGCGACTTCTTGGCAACCAGGTAGAACGAAACTTTCAGCGTCGTGACATCATCTGCCGGGATCGGAGGGGAGCCTCGCAACGTACCCTTGGGGATGTCGAAGCTCTCGTACGCGCGCTCCTTCTCGGCTATGGCTCCCGCAGCATCGATCGGGATCAGGACCGGGGCGGCTTTCCCGCTCTGGGAGAAGAGTCCCCGCACCAGCGACAAATACTTCTCGGTCATGGGCATCACGAAAAGGACGACGCGCACCTCCTTGCTATCGACCGCCCGGCGCGTGTCGGCCGGCGCAAGGTTCTTGAACACGACATTGGCGCGATCAAGGGCGTATTCCTTGGTCAGCGCGCTGACGATCTTCTGATTGGTCTCGCCTCCAACCACCCCCACAGTGACGCGCTTGAGGCCGCTCATGTCCGTGATCGACGATCCCGGTGGCGCGACCAGCAACACCACCGCTTGAGCGAGGACGACGATTGCTTGCGCCTGCGACAGGTCGCCGACGTCGCCGCGGACCACCGCCAGATCGGTCTTGCCCGCGGCAAACTCGTTGGCGGACTCGAGTGCGCCAGTGGTTTCAACCACCTTGAGCCGGACCGGCGCGTTCACCTCGGTGAGGCGACTCGCCAGCGCGGATACGACTCTTGGCGCCTCGCCGTCCAAGGATCCGACCGCGATCGACAGCGTGACCGGCCGGACATACCAGCGATACGCGAATAGACTTGCCCCCGCGGCCAGGGCAACCAGCCCGGCCACCATAGCGACGCGCAACCAGATCGGCAGCTTGATTGCGTCCATGCCTATTCTCGACAAATGATCATCGGCCGAACCTGCCTCTCCCCCTGCGCGAACCTCGAAAACCAAGTCATTAAGGACACCGCCACTACGACTGTTCTGTGTGACCCACCTCCGCTAATCCGTTGTCGAATGGCTGGCCGCTTTTGGAGCCGATTGTTTCAGGTTCGAAGCTGCTTTTGTTTTATTGGTGCTGCAGTTTTCTGGCGAGTTCTTTTCTCCCACTATGCCCTCAAAAGGATCGCGAACGATCGCCTTCAGCGCCAACAGGTCGTCCTCATTCAGAAAAGAGATCTTTCCTGCGGGCGTCGTCACCATTCTTCCAATCGTTGAGAGGGGAATGCCGAGTTTCGCCGACAACCTGGCCAGGTAAATGGTATCGCGGATCGTCTTGACATCTTCTCCGCCATGGCCGTTTGAAACCGAGTGAACTCCGATCGTTGCGCTCTCCGATACGTAGCGCTTCCGGCTCGCCAAGAAAATGAACGCACATGCCGAGTCGCACTCTCCCGAAACGTACGTCGTCAACCGCTTCTGACGCGTGAAGATTGCGATCTGGAATCCTTCATCGAGTTTTCCACCTTTCGAGCTGAGATCGATGCCGAGAACTCGCCGCTGGGCACTGAAATGAGATCTAAATCGTATATAGTCGCCCTCTTCGATATCGCCCCGCAGCCTCAAGACATCTCCGGAGCAACCGGCCACGCGCGAAATCTCCATGCTCGCGCAATCCGCCGACAGGAAAATGGCTGAGAGTGTGAGTAGCGTCCTGATCACTCATCTCTCCCCAATCAGAAGCGCAACGGAATGGCTCTTGCTCCTGATTCAATGATCGGTCATCCGGCTGACATTGACTTAGGTCAAGGCAGGGCGAGCGAGCATAATTCCCGCTCGCAGTCGGCTGAAGCAAACGTGTCAAGGACGGCGACGCTCTATGTGGGCTTAAGGGGCTGGTTATCGCCGCCTCTTGCGGAGTGAATGTGACCGGGCCTCAACGCCTGCGCCGGCGTTGCAACCGACAAGACGAAGCCGGCGACAGCAATCCTCCGGGAGGAGGCCGCAAGCGCTCAAGAAAGCAGAAGCGACCTTGACGGATGTGCAATGGAATTGCGCGAACAAACGTGATCACTAGAGCATGATCCGGAAAAGTGGACACCGGTTTTCCGAAAAGATCATGCTCAAACAAAGGGCTAGAGCGGGATGACGATTCGAAGAGAAGTCATCACGCTCTAGGACAGCACGAATGACCGATTGCCGCAGGCCAGGACGATCGGGCCCGCTCAACAAAAAGCCCCGGACGATGCCGGGGCTTGAAGTTTGCTGGAGATTGACAGTCGATCAGTAAGGGGCAGGCGATGCATAACCGCCCCAGTTGAAGTGATAGTTCACGCGGACCGTGACCATGTCCACGTCCTGGCTGATCCGATTGAGCGCACCGGCAACGATGGGATTGACCACCGAGAACGAATTGTTCGCATTGCCCATGAACAGGTGGTCGTACTCGACACCGACCGACCAGTTCGGTGCGAAGCCGTACTCGTATCCGACACCCACGCTACCGCCCCAGCGGGTCGAACTGAACGAGGCCAGACTACTGCCTGTAAGCGTATCGAGAACGCTGAAGCTGTTGCTCGTCACCGCTGCGCCACCCTTGAAGTACAGCAGCGACGTGTTCCAGGCATAGCCGATCTGACCGGTGAAAAGACCAATGCCGTCCGTTTTCACGCGCGTCGAGAAGAATGGATCGATGAGGCTGGCGCGCGTGTTCTGGAGATCGGCCCAATCCCCCTGGGCTTCCAGGCCGGCCACCCAGCCGCCGCCAAACTGCCAGCGATACCCGATCTGACCGCCGACCAGACCGCCGGACCGCTCGCGACACCCGTCGCTGAAGACTCCACCGAACGCGTCGATAAAGTTCCAGCAATTGCGGCTCTGACCCCAGCCGCCATTGGCGCCGACGTAGAAGCCGGTCCAATTGTAGACCGGCGGAAGCGGCGGCGGTGGCGGCGCCTTGACCGCCATATCAGCGGCCAGCGCCGGCGCGGTCGCGCCGAGTGCAATCAAACCAACAGTGCCCAGCAAAAATTTCTTCATATCGTTCCCCCTCTTCGGCGTCGCCTAAGGATCGGACGGCCGATGGACTTGTTGCGGCGATTAACGTCTGCATTCCAATTCCACCCGCGAGCATAGATCATTTCACCCGCGAAACTTGTGCTAGTACGGCAACACTCGGATTTTGTTTCGGGAATAAGTGGCAGCCACTCTGACACTTCGGATTATGCGCTTTGTGCCATCGCCGCCGCGTTCTGCGGCAGCTTCAGGATCACTCGGCATCCCTGTCGCAGAACGCAGGCGTGGACGTCGGGAAAAAGCTGACCCCGTTATCGATAGAGAAGAGGGCACAATTAAGCTGGTCGAGGCCAAGCGATTGCTGCTCGCTGCGGCGGGCGCAGCTTGCTTGACGCGGGCTCGGCCCTACAGCGTCTCCAGCACCGTCGACGTTCGCTAAAAGCCCCGCCACATTCCGTCGTTGAACCATTCTTTGACCGGGTTGGACTAACGTCCAGGCGGAAATTCTCCGTTCGCTATATCGAACGGACGGCAAAAGACTTTTTTTGCGCTACCTCGGCTGTGAATGACAGCCATCGACGGCGCCCGCCTCTTTATTGATCTCGGCCAGAATATGCTGGCCCGAAAAACAGTCACCGCTAGTTACGGAGGAGATGCCATGACGGAGATCCGGCTGGCCTCGCTGCAGGGCGGGGCGATTACGTTTGCAAGCGATGCGATCGATGCCTTTCGGCAAACATTGCGGGGCGATGTCTGCCTGCCCAACGAGCCGGGCTATGACGAGGCACGCACAATCTGGAATGCGATGATCGACCGCCACCCGGGCGCGGTCGTACGCTGCAAAGGAGCTGCAGACATCATGCGCGCCGTGGGGTTTGCGCGCGACCACGGACTCTTGCTCGCCGTGCGTGGCGGCGGCCACAACATCGCGGGCAATGCTGTTTGTGAAGGGGGGCTGCTGATCGATCTTTCGCTGATGCGTTCGGTGCGGATCGATCCGCGTAACCGAACCGCGCGCGTGGAGCCGGGCGCAACGCTTGGCGAATTCGACAAGGAGGCGCAGGCTTTCGGCCTTGCCACGCCCCTCGGCATCAACTCGACGACTGGCGTTGCGGGATTGACGCTGGGCGGCGGCTTCGGCTGGCTCAGCCGCAAATTGGGGCTTGCCGCTGATAACCTCATCTCGGCCGACGTGGTGACGGCCGATGGCGGACTCGTGCGAGCGAGCGAGGCCGAGGAGGCTGACCTGCTCTGGGCGCTGCGCGGAGGCGGCGCCAATTTCGGCGTCGTGAGCTCGTTCGAGTTTCGCCTGCATCCGGTCGGCCCAATGGTGCTCTCTGGACTCATCATCCATCCCTTCGCTCGGGCGAACGAGCTTCTTGCGGGCTATCGCGACATCGCCGCCAAAGCGCCGGACGAACTCACGATCTGGGTGGTGCTCCGGCAGGCGCCGCCGCTGCCATTCTTGCCTGTCGAAATGCACGGCAAGGAAATCGTCGCGTTCGCCGTCTGCTACACGGGCGGCGAGGACGAGGGTAACCGCGCCCTGGAACCGTTGCGCGCGCTCGGGGAGCCGGTTGCCGACGTGATCGGCATGCAGCCTTTCGCGAGCTGGCAGAGCGCGTTCGACCCGTTGCTCACGCCCGGAGCCTACAATTACTGGAAGTCGCACAATTTCGCCGAGCTCGGCGACGGCCTGCTCGACGCCCTCGTAAGCCATACAAAGAGCCTGCCGACCGGTGAGAGCGAAATTTTCATTGGTCAGCTTGGCGGCGCCACCAGCCGCGTGGCTGTCGACGCGACGGCGTTCCCCCACCGCGACGCCAGATTTGTCATGAACGTCCATACGCGGTGGCGTGACCGCGGCGACGAGCAACGCTCGATTAGCTGGGCGCGCAGGTTGTTTGCTGAGACTGCGCCGTACGCAACCGGCGGCGTTTACGTCAACTTCATGCCGGAGGATGAGAGCGATCGCGTGTCCGGCGCCTACGGCCCGAACTACGCTCGTCTCGCGGCGCTCAAGGCCCAGTACGATCCCGGCAACCTGTTCAGGCTAAATCAAAATGTTCTTCCGGCCGCCGCGCAGCGACCGGCCGCCTGACAAGGACGCAAAAACAAGAAGCCCGGCCGCTCGGCCGGGCTTTTCGTTGCAAATCTTGGGCTGGCTGCTTACGCCGCCTCGTCGGCCACGGTGGCGTCGTCGCTGTCGCCGTCGAGATCGTCGGCGTCGCCTTCACCGTCGCCGTCCTCGGCGCCGGCTTCGGCCTTGGCTGCGCCACGGCGCGGGCTCTTGGCGAGCTGGCTCTCGATTTCCTTGATCGCTTCGGTCTCGGTCGAGTGCTGCACGACCGCGATCTCGCGCGACAGCCGGTCGAGCGCCGCTTCATAGAGCTGGCGTTCGGAGTAGGACTGCTCGGGCTGCGATTCCGAACGATAGAGGTCGCGCACCACTTCCGCGATCGCGACGATATCGCCCGAATTGATCTTGGCTTCGTATTCCTGCGCCCGGCGCGACCACATCGTGCGCTTGACGCGGGCACGGCCCTTCAGCGTCTCCAGCGCCTTTTTGACCAGAGCCGGGTCGGACAATTTGCGCATGCCGACATTGGCGACCTTCGCGGTTGGGACGCGAAGCGTCATCTTGTCCTTCATGAAGCTGATGACAAACAGTTCCAGCTTGGCGCCCGCAATCTCCTGCTCCTCGATCGCGAGGATCTGGCCGACGCCGTGAGCCGGATAGACCACGAATTCGTTGGCCTTGAATCCCTGACGCTGGGTCACGACCTTCTTCGGCTCCTCGACGCGCGGGGCCGCGGCAACCGGCTTCGCAGCCGGCTTGACGGCGGCCTTCGGCGCAGGAGCTGCAGCCTTGGGAGCAGTCTTGGCGGCGACTTTCGAAGCAACGGTCTTCTGGGCTGTCGCTTTCGCGGCAGTTTTGGCAGTCTTTTCTGGCATCACGCTTCTTTTGTTCTTCGAGGACTTTGTAGCCGCAGCCTTACGGGCTTCCTTCACGGACGCCCTGGCACGACCCTTGACTGCGCTGCGGGCAACTGCAGCGGCTTTCTTTGACGATTTGGAAGCACTCTTTTTACGCGTTTTCTGTGACACAGCCTGCGCGCGGAAACTGCCACGCCCCTGTTCGGTGTTTTTGCGGAAACGAACGGGGCCAAAGATCAGGATGGCCGGGTTCGGCTCTGACAATGTGCCCAATATAGCACATTTTCCGCAAAAATCAATGATTTAGGGCCGAATCCCGTCGCCTGCCGGGGCTGACGGTCATAACTCTGTCAACAGGGTTAAACGACGGCGTGCTTCTCCGCCTGAAAACGGTCTCGATCCGGCCAGGGACAGCGCGCGAATCAGTCGCCGGTTCCGGGATTGGTAGAGAAATATTTCTCGAACTTGCCATCCTGCCCGTCGAACTCCTTGGCGTCAGGGGGCGAGTCCTTCTTCTGGGTGATGTTTGGCCAGCTCTTGGCGTATTCGCTGTTGACCTCGAGCCACTTCTCCAGGCCCGGCTCGGTATCCGGTTTGATCGCATCCGCCGGGCATTCTGGTTCGCAGACGCCGCAATCGATGCATTCCTCGGGATGGATGACCAGCATGTTCTCGCCCTCGTAGAAACAATCGACGGGGCAGACCTCGACGCAATCGGTATATTTGCACTTGATGCAGTTTTCAGTGACGACGTAGGTCATCCAGGACTCCGAACCAAAGACTCCGAAAGCGGATTCATTCTTTGAAAGGCTTGCGTTTCAAAAATTGCGTAGCGCAGGAGAACCGCTGCTGCAAGATAAGCAAGCCGGTTTTCGGCGCCGTCTTTCGGGCAACTGATTGCCTGCCCGAGATAATCACTCGGGGCGGCTCTGCAAATCCTCGTACAGCACCCGCGCTGCCGTCGCATCGCCCCGCCGCTCGGAGAAGCCGATCACCTTCAGCACGCGCACGCTGCGATCGAGCGCGATGGTCAGCACGTCGCCCGGTTTGACCGCGTGCCCGGGCGCACTTTCGCGCACGCCGTTGATGCGGACATGGCCGGCCTCGACCAGCGCGGCGGCGCTGGTGCGCGCCTTCACCACCCGCGCGTGCCACAGCCATTTATCGAGACGCTGGCGCTCCAATCGGCCTCATTCCTGGGTTGGCGCGGCTCAATCCTTGCGGTTACCGGCGAGCTGCTCCTTCAACGCCGCGAGTTTTGCGAACGGCGAATTCGGATCGATCGCGCGTTCGCGTTCGCGCGGCGCCGAACTCGCATATTGGCGGAGCGCCGGGCCGCTCTCGCGCCCCTTGTCGCGGCCGCCTTTGTCGCGGAAATCACGGCCGCCGCGCTCGCGGTCGCCACGGTCGCGATCCTTGCGGTCGCCGGAGAATTTATCGCGGCGGCGATCATTGTCGCGGTCGCGGCCCTTGCCCTCGAAGCGCTCGCGGCGCCCGCCTTTGTCCTCAGGCGGGGCGCCATTGCTGGCGGCCGCAGCTCCCACGGGCGCATCCTCGCGCGGTTTGCGGAATTCGTGATGGCGGCGACCACGGCGCTGCTGGTCGCGCTGGGCGCCATCGGCAGCTTCACCCGCTGCGGCGGCGCCCTGTGCGCCCTCGCGCGGCTGATGGCGGTGGCGGCTGCGGTCATGGCGCGGGCGACGCTCCTCGGAGCGGCCGCCGGGGCGCCAGACTTCGACCAGTTGCGGCTCGGCCGGGGTCTCGGCTGCGGCCGGCTCGGTAACGGCGTCGGCTGGTACAGCTTCCTCGGTGCTGGCTGCAGCCTCGGCTGCGGCCGTCGGCATCGGCTCTGCCGTCGCGTCGGCCGGGACCTCTGCGGGAGCGGTCGCGTCCGCCTGCACTACGGCAACGGGCTCCGCTTGCGCCTCGATCGCCTCAGGCTCCGGCTGCGGTTCAGCCACCGGCTCTGGCTGCGCCTCGATCACTTCAGGCCCGGGTTGCGCTTCGGCCACGGGCTCTGCGGCGGCAGCCGCTGGTTCCTCGCTCGGCACCGGCGCCAGGGTGACTTCGGGCAGCAGCGCAGCGGATGGGCTGGGCTCGGGCAGCTCGGCGGATACTTCTTCCGCCGGCGTCTCCGCCGCAGCCTCAGCACTCGCTTCCACCGCCGGCGTCTCGACGGACACTGCCTCGACCACTTCCACCGGCTTCGGCGGCGGGGGCGGGCGGCGCTCCATGCGATAGCCGAGCGCGCGCAGGACCGAGGCGAAATCCTCGCCGGCCGAGCCGGTGAGCGAGGTCATCGCCTGCGTCACCACGAAGCCGCGGCCGTCGAACGCGCCCGCAGGCTTCTCGCCCGGCGCGCCCTCGCGCCAGGCCAGTGCGGGACGGATCAGATCCGCCAGTCGCTCCAGGATGTCGACGCGCACTGCCCGCTCGCCGCACTGCTTGTAGCCGAGCACGCGATAGGCATCGCGCGGCAGCCCCTTGTCGATCGGGAACGAGGTACGCCCGCTCGACGCCAGATGCTGCACGTTCGACAGCGCCGACAGATCGACATTGTCCTGCTTCTCGGCCCAGAGCAGCGAGGCCAGCGCCCGCGCCGCCGGCTTGAGGAGCTGCGGGAAGTAGATGTGATAGGCGCCGAAGCGGACGCCGTATTTGCGCAAGGTCGCGCGCGAGGGCTGGTCGAGATCCTTCATCTCGGACGCGATCTTGGTCCGCTCCAGCACGCCGAGAGCTTCCACCAATTGGAACGCGATGCCGCGCGCAATCCCCTGCAGGTCCTCTGCCTTCGACAGGTCGAACAGCGGCCCGAGCAATTTCGTAATATGCGTCTTGAGCCAAAGATCGAGCCGGTTCTGCACGGCCTCGCGCGGCGCGCCGGTTAGCCGCTCGTCGGAGATGATGCGGAGGCGCGGATGCAGCGCGTCGTCGGCCGCGGCGAGTTTGGCCACCGCATCGCCGGTCCAGCGGATAGTACCGTCGGAGGTTAGCACGAAGGTTTCGTCCGGCGCGGCGCTCAGTTTCTCGGCCCGCGTATCGATCTCGCGCGCCAGCACCTGCTGGGCTGCGGCCTGCAGCGCCTTGGCATCTGAGCCCGCTTCCGCCGCGTCAGGCGCAAAAGTGAATCCGTCGAGCCGGCCGATCACATGCCCCTCGACGATGACTTCGCCGGTCTTGCCGATTTCAGTATTCAAAACAGAGTTCTCCCGCAGGCGGCGCATCAATACACTGGTACGCCGATCAACGAAACGCTCCGTGAGCCGTTCATGCAGCGCATCGGACAATTTATTTTCGAGCTCGCGCGTGATCCCCTGCCAATGTTCGGGATCGGACAGCCAGTCCGGCCGGTTCGCCACAAAGGTCCAGGTGCGCACCTGAGCGATCCGGCCCGACAGCGTGTCGATATCGCCGTCGACGCGGTCGGCCTGATCGACCTGGGCAGCAAACCATGCATCGGGAATACGCCCCTTTTGTATCAGGAAACCGTAAACCGTGGTCACAAGCTCGGCATGGGCCGCGGGCGATAGCTTTCGGTAATCGGGTATCTGGCAAGTGTCCCATAGCCGCTCGACGGCGACAGCGCCATGCGCCATGTCGCGCACCTCGGCATCGCGCGCGGCGTGGTCGAGCACGCGCATGTCTTCCGCGATCGGCGCCCTCGTCAGCACTTCATGCGACGGCGGCAGCGACAACGAGACCTGCAAGCTGCCGAGCGAGGAGAAATCCAGCTTCGAGTTGCGCCATTGCAGCATTTTCACGCTGTCAAACGTGTGGTTCTGCAGCGCGTTCACCAGTTCCGGCTCGAACGGCGCGCAGCGCCCTGTGGTGCCGAAGGTACCATTGCGCGTCGCGCGGCCGGCTCTGCCTGCGATCTGCGCAAACTCGGCCGGTGTCAGGCGGCGGAACTGATAGCCGTCGTATTTGCGGTCGGAGGCGAAGGCGACGTGATCGACGTCGAGGTTCAGCCCCATGCCGACGGCATCGGTGGCGACGAGATAATCGACGTCGCCGTTCTGGAACATCGCCACTTGCGCATTGCGTGTGCGCGGCGAGAGCGAGCCGAGCACGACCGCTGCGCCGCCATGCTGGCGGCGGATCAATTCGGCGATCGCATAGACCTCGTCCGCCGAGAACGCGACGATCGCGGTGCGCCGCGGCTGCCGCGTGATCTTGCGGTCGCCGGCGAATTCGAGCGTCGAGAGCCTGGGCCTTGTGATGATGGAGGCGCCGGGCAACAGCCGCTCGATGATGGGACGCATCGTCGCAGCCCCGAGCAGCAGCGTCTCGTCGCGCCCGCGCCGATTGAGGATACGGTCGGTGAAGACATGCCCGCGCTCGAGATCGGCCGCGATCTGGATCTCGTCGACCGCAAGGAACGAGACATCGAGATCGCGCGGCATCGCCTCGACCGTCGAGACCCAGAAGCGCGGCGACTTCGGCTTGATCTTCTCCTCGCCGGTGATCAGCGCGACGCTCTCAGGCCCAGCGCGATCGGCGATCTTGTTGTAGACCTCGCGCGCCAAGAGCCGCAGCGGCAGCCCGATCAGCCCGGACGAATGCCCAAGCATGCGCTCGATGGCCAGATGCGTCTTGCCGGTATTGGTCGGCCCGAGCACAGCCGTGACGCCGGCGCCGGGCGCGCGCTCATGGGCGAAGGGAGGAGAGGAAAGAGCCATGATTTCGAGGTGCTTTTCTTGATGCTTTTCTTGGAGATGAAAGAAAGCGCGACTAGGAAAATTGTCTCAGATTGCTACACGGCGGATGCCGCCGCTTAAGCTTCGGAACGAGTTGAGAACGAATCGCGGCCGAATCGCAGACTCCACCTGTGTTCTCCTCCGTTCACCGCAACATCTCGTGTCGGCATTTCAGTTCCAGCACCAAATCGGGTTTAGCAGCGATCACGATGACAGCGAAATTGTTAAAGCCGGAGTCGAATCAGAAGCGGCAAAGAGTCAACAGGATTCACGCCCTCTCCGTCATTCCGGGGCGTCCGCAGGACGAGCCCGGAATCCATCGGGCCGCATGCGCCGGAGGAGAAATGGATTCCGGGCTCGATGCTTCGGATCGCCCCGGAATGACGGAGCACGACCTCACTGCGTCTTCGCCACCCGCGGTGGCATGGCAGACGTCACGAACGACGTCGCCTCCAGCATGGCGAGCCCGAACGGCGTTGGGATCTTGACGCGGAACGGGATCAGGATGCGCGTGCCCGCGATCGGCACGAAGGCGATCTCCATGTTGCGCGCTTCGGCGAGATATTTGATCACCGGGCGGTCGGGGATATAGCCCGCGATCGGCGTGAAATAGATCGCGCAGACCAGCGCCGGGCCCTGATAGCCCTTCTCCGCCTTGACCATCTCCACGCGCTTGAAATCGAGCTTCAAATCGTAGCGCAGCCGGCCGTCGAAAATGCCCGCGCTGGTGCGGCAGCTATCCGGGCTCATCAGCTCGCCCGTGCCTGGCACCCGGAGCAGCGAGCCGGTCATCGGATCGAACACGTTCTTCTTGTGGGCCTCGGTGACCGGGATCCGGTTCGGATCGACCGGCGGCTCCGGCTCGATCACGGTTTCCTTGATGCTGCCGCCGCCCAGCGCCATCCGAATGATCTCGGATTTCTTGTAGCTGTTGTAGTTGACGGTATAGCCCGCCGCCACCAGCGCGCCATTGACCACGCGCCCCTGGGATCCGCCCACCCCGCCAGCGCCAGCAAATGCCTTGAGCAGCCCGGAAGTGCCACCCTGCGCGATCGCGGAAAAGGTGTCTTCGCCGATCTCGATGGTCCAGCTTCCCTTGCCGACGGCAATACCGGCCAGCGAGGCCTCATACTGCGCATCCAGCCGGCCCTGCGCGAGCGCGCCCTCCGGCAACATCAGGAACAGCGCGCCGGCGCACAACAGCCAGGATTCCCTCACTGAGGGCAGAAAACTGCTGAAAATGCTCACAAACTTAACGATCCTGTCGTCGGCGCCGAAAGATCATCTAGGGAGAAATGACCGGCAAGCAACGCGGGCGAATACGGAACCACTTAACCAGCCTGAATACGCCCTTTATATGGTGTGTTAAACCGCTGAACGGCCTTGTGAACGTGCCGGTTTTGCGTGCCATAAGGTTTTACCGTTCGCGCGAGGAAAACGCGCCGAATTTGAGGGTTTCGGAACCAGGGAAAGTGGCTCTAAACCCGATAAAACCTTGACGCTTTGCACCTCACCCCCTATACGTCCGCGGTTCCTGGAAAATGGACGTAGGTTTAGACCCCCGCCGCGCGCGGCGCGCGCTGTTGGTTTAGCGGGGATGGAAGAGGATTTGAACAATGTCGCGGCGCTGTGAACTGACGGCCAAGGGCCCGCAAGTGGGCCACAAGGTGAGCCACTCGAACATCAAGACCAAGCGGCGCTTCCTGCCGAACCTCTGCAATATTACCTTCCAGTCGGAATCGCTCGGCCGCAACATCCGCCTGCGCGTCTCCTCGAACGCGGTGAAGAGCGTCGACCACAACGGCGGCCTCGACGCGTTCCTCTTGAAGGCGAGCGCCGCAAACCTCTCGCCCCGCGCGCTGGACCTGAAGCGCCAGATCGAGAAGAAGCGGACGGCGGCTGCGGAGCAGAAGGCGAGCTGAGCGCTCGCTGTATCAGAGTAGCGATTTGAGAGTTTGAGCGGCCGGGTCGAAAGACCCGGCCGTTTTTGTTTTGCGAAGGCAAAGCGACGCCTCGGCACGCTCTCCAAGCGCAGGTCAGAAAAATAGACCCGGCAAATACTCGCTCGTAGCGCGCTTTGCACAGAAAAATACAACCCCAACAATTGTACGAAGAAAGGCAAGACATCAATCTGCGCTGGGCACTGACGATTGGCTGAGGATACTTCATGGAAGGCTTCGATTTAGGCCGACTTAATCCCATCGCGTTCGAAAGACTTGTTCGAGCTCTCTGTTTTGCACAAATGGGGCCGGCAGGCACCGTCTACTCCGCAGGACCCGACGGAGGCCGCGACTTCACGTATGAGGGCACGATCAAAGGTTATGAGGGAAGGCGGTGGCAAGGCTATTTGATCATTCAGGCGAAATTCAAAGACCCGGTTTTGTCAAAGAAGGATGACATCGCTTGGGTGAAGGCTCAACTTGAAGAAGAATTGGAAAAGTATGTTCGACACGGATCAAGACTCAGAAAACCTGATTACTACATACTCGTAACCAATGTTCGCCTGTCCGGCGCTGACAACAGGACATCTAAGAAACAAACTTCGCGACAACAAAAAGGAGGCTTGACTAAAGCGCTAGAGCTCTTTGCGCCCTGGAAGACTCAGCTAAAAATTAGAGATTTTGATATTTGGCCACATGACAAAGTGGTTGATCTGCTCGTAGCCCAGCCATCGATCCGTCAATCGTATGCCCAGTGGACGTCTTCGGGCGATGTTCTCACAAAGGCCCTTCAACATTTCACTTCGATACGAGCCGACTTTGGAGAGGTAACAAATCGGTCCCTCAAAAACTCATTGCAACGGGACCAATTTGTCCGACTGCGAGACGCTGGAAGCGTCGGAGACCTGCAAATTCGAACAAGTCAGGTCATTGTGGACTTACCACTAGGCGGTACCGATGAAGATCACTATCAGCCATCGTCCGCGGACATACCCTTCGACGATGACGAGGAGGAGGAGAGCGACGTTCCACTCAACGCCATTGCCCAGCTAGTCAATCGTGCTCGCGAGAAACTTGATGCAGAAACGCTCGCGGCTGATGAAGAGCAGACAGATAGTGTCGAACGACATCGCCCGCGCAACCGTGTTGTGCTCATGGGAGGTCCAGGCCAAGGTAAACCGACAGCGAGTACGCGGGAGGAGCAGGAAGCCACTTTACGCCAGATCGATTCCGGCAGCTTGTACACAATTACCTTGCGTCGGAAGGTTTCACGGATGACGAACTGTCAAGGCGCGTTGACGAACTGATGCAACTCGCCACCCATCGGCTGGTGCTTCTATCTCAGCAGGTGGAAGGCACAATCAGCTTCGATGTAAGATCCTTGCAAGAATTCATGGCAGCGGCCGCAATTACATCGGGCGACCAGCTGATAATGGATCATCGTCTCTCGCACATTGCGGGGCATTCTCATTGGAGACACGTCTTCCAGATTGCCGCTAGTCGGTGCTTTGCAGAGGATAGCTTTCATTATCGCCGCCCAACGATCACCCAGATCACACGACAAATGGATTCGACAGAACCGGACATGATCGTGAGGAACGGGTCTCGTCTAGCACTCGACCTTCTTGCGGATGGCGTGGCACTAGATCATCCAAATTTTAGACGTCCGTTGCTCCAGCACGCACTCGAGCAACTAGACTTGGGACCTCAATCGTTTGACGAGCGTCTTGCCAGGATTTGCGATGAGAGCGTTGCGGACATCGTCGCCGACATCACAAGGCAGAAAATTCTCGAGGGACACTCTATCGCGGCTTTATCGGCTTGGAAGCTTCTCTTTCAGATAAGTCAGCACGGCCATTCTTGGGCCGATGATCTGATCATTCAATTTTGGCCACAAGGGGAGAAAATCGACCTTAGGGCCTTACAGGAAATAGCTCTCCCCCTCGGCAGTCAGAGGGTCGCGAATCACGTCGCTTCTTCGCTGCTGAAAGAAGGACCGACCTTAGCCGTTCGTGAGCATGAATTTGCTCATCGGCTAGCTACAAGAACGGTGAGGCGAGAAGATCGCATTGATTATTCACTCCTCAGGAGAATGAACTTCGCTGATCTTTATATAGGCGACGATACGCTGAACCGACGAAGCTGTCCGATATTGGATGATCTCTATCCTGGATCCTACTCGGCTAAATTTGTACCAATACAATGCGCAAATGCATTCGAGCGCTTTGGAGGGCCTGAATTTTCCTCGACCCCGTGGAGCGCAATTTGCCTGCTTAAGGCATTTGTCGATTCACCTAGTCGGAAAACACTGGCAAACTGCGCTCGGGCATTCTCCGGATCGACGATCGTACCCGCTATGCAGCGAATATTCCCCTGGCCGATCGCAACAATTCTCGCCGAATCAACGACACCCGCACAGCTACTTACCATTGCAGATCAGATCGAAGGAGGTGCTCGAGGAGATATCGACCAATGGCTTGCTGCCGAAAGACGCTGGAGTTCTCGGGGGATAGTTGAAGATGACTTTTACGCAAACGATGAAAGTCATTGGTTCGACGCAAATATCGCCGAACGTGGGATGCCGGCATGGATTGAATCGTTTGGACGCATTCGACAGCCGAATGTGCCCATGATTAGAAAATTTCTTGAGGCAGCCAAACGCTCCAGAAATAGAGGAGTGAGCGCTAAACTCAAGGAAACGACAACCATGTTGGTTTTTTTTGCTTCATACAGTCAGTTCATTCGCGAGGAAGACGTTGAATTCGTTCTGGACATTGCTCTAGCGGCGAACATTCGTTTTTCGCACGAAATTTTGAGACTAGCTATGGCCGTCCCAAAAGATCTATGGGAACGAAGGAACATCGTTGAAAAGCTCGGAATGCTGCTCTCGCATATAGAGGACGATGGAATCCAACATCCTCATGTTCGCGATTTAGTTCTGGAAGCGTTTAAGAAAAACTCTGACCTTGAAGGTCTTGCATACTCGGCCGCCATGGTAGCAGTCAGCGACGATGCAGTCTCCGAAACGGAATTCAGGCAGCTGTTTTCATTCGTCCGACACAACGGAAACAGCACCAATCCAATGCCTCACCTTTTGGTAACCGTAGCAGAATTAATTGAGGGCGTTGATATCGCGCAGGGCATCGACAAGCTTATCGCCATTGATGAAACTCCGGCGCTGCTGCGAGCGCTCTTGTCTAACGATTTGGTCCAGATTGAGAAGCGGCTCGAAATACTAACGCTGATAATCAAGAAGCTAAGAGAGAGAAATTCTCAAAACTGGCGGCGATACATCTCGATCATGCGAAAGGTGCTTGACGGCCGAAAGTCCAACTTGAGAAACTCGGAAATTTGGAAAGACAAGCTTTGCCTTCCACCGGAGAGCTTCAAGGTATTATTGCTGTCATCAGGCCATCCTCAAAACGGAAGCTTGTCAGCGACCGGGGGTTAGCCTAGCGATTGATTTGTGTTGAAAATTTCCACGGGATTTTGCCTGCGGAAGCAGTCTCGCCAACCTGCGACCTAGAGCAGCCGGTGTGTGCGATCGGCTGTAAATGCCAGCACGTGCAGACT
This sequence comes from Bradyrhizobium sp. Leo78, assembly GCF_059512425.1. Lineage (NCBI taxonomy): Bacteria > Pseudomonadati > Pseudomonadota > Alphaproteobacteria > Hyphomicrobiales > Nitrobacteraceae > Bradyrhizobium > Bradyrhizobium sp. Leo78. The sequence goes on along the minus strand of NZ_JCAMOT010000030.1, from coordinate 35,625 downwards.
CAATGCGAAGGGCCTCACCGATTCCTGGCGATTAGTGCATCTTGAGATTCCAAATCGTGAATGTAGTTCTCACTAATACTGCTATACTCATCGAACTAGCAGGTGAGTGGCCGCCATGCGAAACATCGTGATTTGCTGCGATGGGACGGGGAACGAGATCAACGAGAATATTTCCAACGTCCTGAAGCTCTATCGCTGCCTGCGCAAGACGGAGAAGACGCAGCCCAGGCAGTTCGTCTATTACGATCCCGGCGTCGGCACGTTGTCGCGGCCGGATCCGTGGCACAAGCTGAAGCAGAACTTCAACACGATCCTGGGGCTCACCACCGGCTATGGGCTCGATGACAATGTGCTCGCGGCCTATGAATTCCTGGTGCAGCATTACCAGGATGGCGATGCGATCTATCTGTTCGGCTTTTCGCGCGGCGCCTATACCGTGCGCGTGCTGGCCGGGCTGATCCACAAGATCGGGCTGATCTCGCCGGAGCAGGTCAACCTCGCCGGCAGCGGGCTCACCGCCTACAAGCAGTTCTCGGATAGCCACAAGACTGGCGCGGACGCCAGCCTGCGGGCGCTGCCGCCGCCAAGCGACGAGTTCGGGCCGCTGCCGAAGGACCGCTACGACAACGCGGCGCAGTTCGCGCGCATCCTCTCGGTGCGCTGGCCGACCATCCGCTTCGTCGGCGTCTGGGATACGGTCGCCAGCATCTTCGTGCCGCGGCCGGACCGGTTCTATTGGCCGAGCCTGGAAGAGCTCGCCTTCACGATGCACAATCCGAGCATCCGCACCTTCCGCCAGGCGATCTCGATCGACGAGCGGCGCTGCATGTTCCGCCTGAAGAAGTATGACGAGCCGCAGCTCTTCTTCAGCAACCGCTTCATCCCCGATGAGAAGGCCGAGCCGCAGGACATCCTGCAGGTGTGGTTCGCTGGTGTGCATGGCGACATCGGCGGCGGCTATCCGGAAGCGCAAAGCGCGCTGTCGAAATATCCGCTGCTGTGGATGATCGAGGAAGCCACCAAGTTCGGGCTGACGGTGAACATGCAGATGGTGAAGCAACTCGCCTGGGGCGTGCAGCGCAGGGGCAGCCCGTTCACTTACGTGAAGCCCGATGTGGCGGGCGAGATGCACGACCCGATGACCTGGGGCTGGCGCATGCTCGAATACATCCCGAAGAAGGCCACCTACAAGGAATGGCCGGAGCGCAAAACGCATTTCGGCTTCTACATCCCCGACTGCGAGCCGCGGCTGATTCCTGAAGATGCCGTGATCCATGAATCGGTGGTGAAGCGCATCGACGCGGTGACGGACTATCGGCCGATCAACCTGCCGAAGCAGTACAAGACCTTCCCGATGCCGGAAGCGCCGACCGAGCAGGCCCCACCGGAAGCGGCGTGAGCGGCGGCGCGTGTTGCGCGACGCCTGCGCCGCAGTCTCCCGCCTCTCCCCTTGTGGGAGAGGCCGGATTTCGCGCGTCAGCGGGAAATCCGGGTGAGGGGTATGCCTCCGCGAGGCGTAGTCCCTCGATAGGCCGGGACCCCTCACCCGGTCGCATTCCGCTTCGCTGCATGCGCTCCGGCCTCTCCCACAAGGGGAGAGGCGAAGCGGAGCAAGCGGCAAAACCACAGGCCAGCACCACTAATTCCTTCTCGCGGCATGCTCGCCAATCACATGCATTTGCCGCGGCGCCACCTCCCCGCCCGCGCGCTTGTCACGATCTCCGCCCGCTGGTTTGCTCATCCTGTCGACACGCCGCGCGTGCGGCGCGCTCGATCCGATAACAAGCAGAACAAGAGCAAGGGAGAGAGACAATGAAATGGCAGGCGTTCGTCGCGATCGCGGCGCTCGTGACATCGGCAGCCGCGGCGGCGGAGAAGAAATATGGGCCTGGAGTGACCGACACCGAGATCCGGCTCGGCCAGACCTCTCCGTATAGCGGGCCGGCCTCCGCCTACAGCGTCATCGCGAAGACCCAGCTCGCCTATTTCAAGATGATCAACGACAAGGGCGGCATCAACGGGCGCAAGATCAACCTGATCAGCCTGGATGATGCCTACAGCCCGCCGAAGACCGTGGAGCAGACCCGCAAGCTGGTCGAGCAGGAGGAAGTGGCTGCGATCCTCAACCCGCTGGGCACGCCGACGGGATTGAGCGTGCGCAAATATCTCAACGACAAGAAGGTGCCGCAGCTCTTCGTCGGCGCCGGCGCGACGCTGTGGGGCGACCACGAGCACTTCCCCTATTCGATCGGCTTCCAGCCCTCCTACCAGGCCGAGACTGCGGTCTACGCAAAATACGTGCTGAAGAACAAGCCGGACGCGAAGATCGCGCTGTTCTACCAGAATGACGACGCCGGCAAGGATTACGGCAACGGTTTCAAGAAGGGATTGGGGCCGGAGCACGCCAAGATGGTCGTGGCAGAGGCGACGTATGAATCCACCGATCCGACCATCGACAGCCAGATCGTGAAGCTGAAATCATCCGGTGCCGACGTGCTGTTCATGCATGCGATCCCGAAACAGGCGGCGCAGGCGATCCGCAAGGTCGGCGAGATCGGCTGGAAGCCGGATATGTTCTTCCTGGCCGCAACCTCGACCTCGGTCTCCTCAGTGCTGAAGCCCGCCGGCTTCGAGCATGCGAAAGGGATCATCTCGTCCTACTCGCTGAAGGACCCGAACGATCCGCAGTGGAAGGACGACAAGGATGTCCAGCAATGGCTTTCCTTCATGAAGGCCTATTTCCCTGACGGCAACATGCAGGACCAGCTCATCGTCTACGGCTATGTCGTGGCGGAAGCCACGGTGCAGGTGCTGAGGCAATGCGGCGACGAGCTGACGCACGAGAACATCATGAAGCAGGCCGCCAATCTCGACACGACGCTGCCGATGCTGCTGCCCGGCATCAAGCTCAAGACATCACCGACCGACTACTTCCCGATCGAAGCCATGCGCCTGCAGCGCTTCAATGGCGAAACCTGGGAGCTGTTCGGCGAAACCATCGGCAACGATTGAGGCGTTGCTTTCTCCTCCCCGTCGTCCCGGGCAAGCGAAGCGCGACCCGGGACCCATAACCACGACCGCAAGTGTGGCGCGAGACTCGGAGTTACAGTGAACGCCCACACGAGATCCTGTGGTTATGGGTCCCTGCTTTCGCAGGGACGGCAGCGGAGTGTGATCGCCTGACCGGCAAACCAGAAACGTAGGGTGGGCAAAGCGAAAGCGTGCCCACCATCCGCACTCAGCTCGTGGCGGTGGGCACGCTGCGCTTTGCCCACCCTACGACAGATGCAAGTGTTGCGCGACGCCAGCGCCGCACGACTCGCGGATCGGGGTCACGTGTCACTCACCATTACTCCCACCGGCTCTGCGCACGCGGCGTGGCGAATCGCCGAAGCGGGCGCGGAATAGTCGGTTGAAATGCGAAATATCCGAAAAGCCGACTTCCAGCGCGATGTCGGAAATGCGCCGCGCGTTGTCGTGGGCCTCGCTCAGCAGCATGAACGCCTTTTGCAGCCGTAACTCATTCACGCGTCCCGTGAACGACGTCCCGGATGTCGCCATCAGGCGCTGCAGATAACGAGGAGAGATGCCCTGCCTATCGGCTACCACCTCAAGGGTGAGCTCCGGGTCCTGAAAGTGCGCCGCGATATGGTCGAGGGCGGCGCTGTGGCGCGCAGCCATGACTGCGCTCGCGTTGCTCTCACCCAAGGGAGCGTGCTCGCTCATTGCAAGCGCCGCGAGATCGTGGATGTGACTAACGATCGTATCACGTAGCTTAGGGGCAGCTAGCGCGCCCTCCTTCAATGCCAACTTCACATAAGTCATGAGAAGTCGAAGCGCTTCGGTCCGGCGATGAATCGGCCGCATGGTGAGGTCGTCGACACCAGTCACGCGCGAGGCAAGCGCATCGCGCGGCAAGGCCAGACCAAATTGCAATCCTTCCAGATAGGTGACAGTGACAGGTTCCGAATGCAGGATAGCAATTGCATCGCCGCCGCGGAGCTCGAACTCCTGGCCGCGCTGCGACAGCTGACTCCTGCCGGGCAGACTGACGATGAGGCCGATCGAGTCATCACCATCAACAATGTTCGTTTGTGACCGCCTGAAGCGCATTGCAGAGCCCTTCAAGGACAGCATGCGCAACCCCTGAAGGGCGTGTAGTGCCGCTTCGGCCTGAAACGGCACCTCCGATGACGGCTCGATATCGGCGCGGACTATGGTTCGACCAAACTTCTCGCGCCATATCGGGATGCGCATCCGCTCCGGGAGCTCGCGCGTCGAGAATCGATACGATACGAAATCGGCTGGGCCGCTAGACATGGCAACTCTCCCAGCTTTGATAAAATATTCGGACAAAGTGCTCCAACAAACGACTGCTGGCATTATAGTTTGCTATTCGCGCACCAACCTTCCGTTACGCGGTGCGCAGTAGTCCAAGAAACGACAGCGTCCGCCTGCTACTCTCACTCACCCGTGATCGATACTGTTGTGAATTGGCTCACTTGGCGGCCGGAAAATCAGTCCCATAGTTATTCTTAAGAGAGTCGTGACGCCAAAAATCTCCTTTAAGGAGAGATAGCCGTGATAGCTCTATTTCTCGTTGCCGCCACCACGTCCATTTTCAAAAATTGCTGGCGCCAGCAAGCGCGGGTCCAGCTTTACTAATTTGTTCGCGATTGATCGAACTCAACGATCCGCGGTGCAGATCGATCTGCAGATCCTTCCCCGGCACAGGTCATTTTCGGCCGCGGGCGAAATGCGTGGGATGTCGACGGTGATGATCAAGCGAGGATTCGATCATGTCCATCATATTAGACCTGCTTTACCGCGAATATTGCCGCGCCCGCCTCGCCGAAATGCGGCAGCAGCTTCTGATCCCGGTTGCGAGCGACGAAGTCCGGAAAGCGAATTGGGACGCCAGCGATCGTCCCGGCCCTGGTGATCGGGTTAGCGGTGGGGACGGCGGACCCGCCACGGAAGAAGCCCAAGCCATCCGATAGCCGGGCCTTGTAACCGCATCGGCTGTCTCGTCGACCTGTGTCCCACCGAGAGCGCGCCCGCACGCTGGACAGGGTAACCAAATGCATGATCGAACTCACATCTCCAAGCGATCGGCTGACGAGTCGCCGCCGGAACTCGAGGGGTTTGGCCGCGACCTGCGGATCGATGCCTGCCGCGGCATCGCACTATGGTGCATTTTTCTTGACCATGTCCCCGGCAACATCGGAAGTTGGCTGACACTGCGGCACTACGGCTTCAGCGATGCCGCGGAAGTATTCATGTTCATGTCGGGCGTCACCTGTGCGCTGGCCTACGGAAGGGCACGTCAGCGCGAGGGCTGGAGCGGCGTGCTCGGCCGTTCGCTGCGGCGAGGATGGGACATATATGCTGCATCTTTGCTCCTCACGCTCGCTTGCGTCATCATGGTTTACCTTGCAGGCCGCGACCATCTTGCTGACGAGACCAATACGCGCATCCTGTTGGAGCATCCGGGCGCGGCGCTCGCGCATGCTGCGATCCTGCAATACCGTCCCGTCAACACCGACATCTTGCCGGTTTTCGTGATTTATCACGTCTTGTTCGCGCCGCTTCTGTGGCTGTTGTTGCGAATACCGAACGTGACGCTTTGCGCCTCGGTGTTGCTTTATGGGCTCGTGCGCGTCTTCGGCTGGAGCGTCCCCGCCTGGCCGCACAACGTCTGGTTCTTCAATCCACTTGCCTGGCAGCTTCTGCTTGTGCTTGGCGCCTGGTGGGTCATCGAGGGAAACAGATTTCGGCCGTGGGTGACCTCGCGCGCGGCGCTGGTCCTGGCCGTTCTTTATCTGGTTTTCAGCCTGGTTATCGCATTGAGCTCGCGCATGACGTCGCTGGAACCGCTGGTCCCGCAGACCCTGACGAATCTGCTTTTCCCAATCGACAAATCGAATCTCAGTCCATTTCGACTGCTCCATTTTCTTGCTGTTGCGGTTTTGGCCGTATGGTTTGTGCCTCACAATTGGCGAGGGCTGGCGACGCCGGTGATGCGCGGCGCGATACGCTGTGGCGCGAACTCGCTTCCAATCTACTGCCTCGGCGTTCTGCTGGCGTTCGCCAGCCACGTGGCGCTGCTCGACATCTCGGATGGGCTGTCGATGCAGATCGCGGTCAGCCTTGGCGGAATCCTGGTGATGATCGTCGCCGCGATCCTGCTGAGCTCGATCAGGATCAAAACCTGGAGGCAGCCGCAGCCGACCGAGCCCCCTCCCGCCGTCCCAAGGTTGCGCGCCGCGGCGAAGTCTTGGCGCAGCCGGGTCCCGGGACCCATAACCACAAGCGTTTGCAGTCTGCTCCGCCGCAACCGCTCGCTCGCGCCACAACGATCAGCTGTGGTTATGGGTCCCCGCTTTCGCGGGGACGACAGCGGAGTGTGACTGTCCACTGGGCAAAATCAGAAGCGTAGGGTGGGCAAAAGCGCAGCGTGCCCACCATCCGTACTCGGCTCGTGGCGGTGGGCACGCTTCGCTTTGCCCACCCTAAGGTTCGTTCCTCAAGAGGGTGAAACGGCCGCAAGCCTCGGGCGCCTTTCGCCGCGAGAACGCCGGCGCGCATCGCCTCGGTTCTTTGACATCAGAAGCGAGAACGTCGCGCCGGCATGGGCCGTCGTCATCATGTGCTCGGCAAGCGCGGCGGCAATCCATTCGACGCCGGCGGCGGCGTGAAGGACCGCCTGCCTCGCAACAACGAACGCCGCGCGACCGCGGGTCGTCTTCATCAGCGCGGTGCTCAATATACCCGGTCGACCGGCAAACCGAGCGCCATCGCTCCCGCATATTGCGCCTGCGGGCCCGATTGCAACGGATGGTAGCGCGCCGCCTGGATGTCGCGGAAGCGCCGCTCCAGCCCCGTTGCGCGATAGAAGCCTGCGCCGCCGGCGAGCTCCATCGCATATTCGACCGCCGCGATCGCATGCCGCGCGACGAGCTGGCGGCCCATCATCACCTGATTGACGGTCGCAGCCGACGGCGCATTGAGCCTGACAGCAGCCAGCATCCATTCCCGCGCGAGCCGCGCCGCCGCGAGCTCGGTATCCATGCGGCCGGCGAGCTGGATCGCATGCTGGTCCGGCGTCTTGCGCTTCGCGGTCGCGATTGCAATGTCGCGCGCGCTCTCGGCAACGCCGAGATAGACCGAGTAGATCAACGGGAACGCGGTGGTCGCGATGATCTGGAACAACGGATGCCATTCGCCGGCCTTGCGCTTTGCTGCGACCGCCGCCTCCGGCACGATGTGGCCATCGATCACGACATCGTTGGAGCCGGTGCCGCGCATGCCAAGCGTGCGCCAATTGTCGAGCACCTTCACATGCGGCGAGTTCATGGGCACGCCGAAATGCAGCACGGTCGCCGGCTCGCCTTCGCTCTCCAGCACCGCGCTCGTCATCAAGAGGTCGCCGGCGGGAGAGCCGGACGAGAACACCTTGCGCGCAGTGATGCGATAGCCGCCGTCGACCTTCTCGGCCCGGCCGGAGCCGCCGATCCAGTCCGAGCCGCCGCTCGACAACAGGATGATGCGCTCATTGGCGATGCGCCGCAGCAGCGGCTCCGCGGGAGCCGCCTTCTGCACCTTCCAGCGCCAGGCGGGGACCGCGACCTGGTGGGTGTGCATGGAGAAGGCGAGCGCGGTCGAGCCACTGTAATGGGCCAGCGTGCGCAGCATCTCGGCGAGTTCGTCGACCTCGACGCCGCCGCCGCCAAGCTCGGCCGGCACGCCGGCTTCAACGAGGCCTGCCGCCTTCAGGTCCGCGAAATCCTCGGCGACGAACCTGTCCTCGTTCGTCTCTTGCTCGGCGCGCCGCGCGAAAATCGGGCCGAGCTCCTCTGCGATCTCGACCGCGCTGCGCGATTTTGACGCATCGAAACTGTGTGCTGCGTTGCTGCTCATGACACTCTCCATCGTTGAGAATATCCACCGTGGGAGAGCCTAATTCCGCCGCAAAGGGCGCTCCAGTTCAGGAACTGTACTGCGACGCCGTGTCCATCGATGAGGTCTCTACAGCGTCCGGAATGCTTACATTTTTCGCGCCATCTTCCGGCCTGGTGCCGGGTCCGCGCTAGCATACCTGTACTACCGCATTTCAGGAGGAGCCGATTGCCTGACAGGACCGAGCGCGGAAGCTATGGGCAGTTTTGCCCGGTAGCGATGGCAGCCGAGATCGTCTGCAATCGCTGGACCGTGCTGGTGCTGCGCGAATTGCTCTGCGGCACGACGCGCTTCAACGACCTCCGGCGCGGCGTGCCGCGGATGTCACCCTCGCTGTTGTCGAAGCGGCTGAAGGAGCTGGAGGTGGCCGGGCTGATCAGCGTGACGCCATCGGGCCAGCCGGACGTGATGGATTATCGGCCGACGCAGGCCGGCGAGGATTTGCGCGAGGTGATCATGTCGCTTGGCTTCTGGGCCCAGCGCTGGGTCGAGTCCTCGCTGTCGCTGAAGAACCTCGATCCCTCACTTTTGATGTGGGACATGCGGCGGAACCTCCGCCCCGAGCCGCTGCCGCCGCGCCGCTGCACCATCAACTTCATCTATCCGGAGCTGTCGGGCGAGCGCAAATCCTGGTGGCTCGTGATCGACGGCGCCACCGTCGACCTCTGCCTGACCGATCCCGGCTACGAGGTCGATCTCTATGTGACCTGCCCGCTGCGAACGATGACCGCGGTATGGATGGGGATCGCCACGCTCGAGCGCGAGGTGGCAAACGGCGGCATCGAGCTCACCGGCGACAAGGCGATCGCCCGCTCGATGCAGCAATGGCTGGGCTTGAGCCCGTTCGCCAAAGGCGTGCGCGCCGTCGGCTGACGTTTACGCGCCCTTGTCGAGCAGCGCCTTGAAGTCCGCCCGCGCGCGCTGCGCCTCGGCTCGCGCGGCCTCGGAGGCGTCGACGAGGCCGAAATAGCCGTGGATCAGGCCCTGCCCGTCATGATGCGTGGTCGGCACATCGGCCTCGCGCAGCGCGTTGGCGTAGGCCACGCCCTCATCGCGCAGCGGATCGAACCAGGCGGTGGTGACGACGGCGGGTGCAACGCCCTTCAACTCCTTCGCCCGCAACGGCGAGACCCGCCAATCCGCGCCATGTCCGCGTTCTTCGAGATAGTGCCCGCAGAACCACTCCATCACCGCGCGCGACAGAAAATATCCTTCCGCGTTCTCGGCCCGCGACGGAAACCGCGCATTCTCAGCAGTGTCTGCGAAATTGCCGACGACGTCGGTGACGGGATAGACCAGCAGTTGGCCGGCGAGCCTGATCCCGGCATCGCGGCAGGCGAGCGCGCTGGCGGCTGCGAGATTGCCGCCGGCGCTGTCGCCGGCGACGCCGACGCGGGCTACGTCGCCGCCGAATTCCTTGATGCGGCCGACCACGTCGCGCACCGCGGCAAAGGCATCCTCGAACGCGCCGGGGAAACGCGTCTCCGGCGGGCGGCGATAGTCGACGGAGACCACCACCGCGCGGGTTTCGATAGCGAGATTGCGCGCCTGCCGGTCATGAGTCTCAAGGTCGCCCGCGACCCAGCCGCCGCCGTGGAAAAACACGACCGTCGGTGCGGTCCCGCTGCCGTTGCGATAGACCCGCGCCGGCCGCGGCCCGGCGCCGCCGGCGACGTTGACGTCCTTCACGTGCTCGACCGGCGGCGGCGGGATCTCGGCGCGCGCGGCGGCCAGCGCTCGCAGCGATTCCCGCGCGCTCTGCGGCGTCATGGTCTTAGGATCGCGCAGCGGCAGCAGCGGGATGATCTTCTCGATCACGGGATCAAGCGGGAGAGGCATCGAGTTCCTCCAAAATTCCGGCCGGCGTCGCAGAGCCGCCCGAGTGTTGTTGGTTATGAGCTTATTGGACAACAGGAACGCGGGAAGGACAACCGCCTCAGCCATCGTCATTGCGAGCCAACGGGTCGGCGCGGCGCCGCCCGATGACAGGCTCCGCGAAGCAATCCATGCTTCCGCGTGCGGAGAAATGGATTGCTTCGTCGCGGAGCCTGTCATCGGGCCCGCCAGAGGCGGGACCCGTTACGCCACGTCGGCCATCGGCTCTGCCGACGGCGCCGCGGTAGCGAGTTCCTTGGCAAGCGCGGTTGCCGCGACATAGTCGGTCTTGCCGGAGCCGAGCAGCGGCACTTTGTCGACGACGCGGATGTCGGCCGGCACGGCGAGCTCGGAGGCGCCTGTCGCCTTGGCCTGGCGCTGCACCGCAGATCGCTCGGCATCGCGCTGCGTGGTCAGGAGCACGATGCGTTCGCCCTTGCGCGCATCGGGAATGGAGACCGCGACCGAGATCGCCTGCGGCCACAGCGCGGACGCCATCGCTTCCACCGCCGACAGCGACAGCATTTCGCCCGCTATCTTGGCAAACCGCTTGGCGCGGCCCTTGATGGCGATGAAGCCCGCGGCATCGATGGTGACGATGTCGCCGGTGTCGTGCCAGCCATCGACGAGCTTCTCCAGCACGCCGGGGTTTTCTGCGCGCAAATAGCCGAGCATCACGTTCGGACCGCGCACCGAGAGCCGGCCGCCCTCCTCGATGCCGGGGACCGGATCGAGGCGGTACTCCATCAGAGGCGAAAGCCGGCCCACGGTGCCGGGGCGGTTCGCCATCGGCGTGTTCATGGCAAGCACCGGCGCAGTCTCGGTGACGCCATAGCCTTCGAGGATGCGGATGCCGTAGCGCTCCATGTAGACTTGCCGCGTGCGATCCTTCACCGCCTCCGCGCCCGCCAGCACCAGCCGCAGCGTGCGGAAGTCGTAAGCATGCGCCGAGCGGGCATAGCCGGCGAGGAAGGTGTCGGTGCCGAACAGGATGGTGGCGCCGGTCTGATAGATCAGTTCCGGCACGATGCGGTAATGCAGCGGCGAAGGATACATGAAGATCGGAATCCCCGCGAGCAGCGGCATCATCATCCCGCCGGTGAGGCCAAACGAGTGGAACACCGGCAGCACGTTGAACACCTTGTCGTTGCCATTGGCGTCGACCCGCGCCAGCGCCTGCGCCGCATTGGCCAGGATGTTGCGGTGGGAGAGCACGACGCCCTTCGGCGTCCCCTCCGAGCCCGAGGTGAACAGGATTACGGCGGGATCATCGGCCCTCCGCGCAACGCGCGGCGCGGTGCCGGCCAACAGGCCGCGGATCTTGTCGAGCGCGTTGACGGTGGCGCGGATGTCTTCGAGATAAACGATACGCGCTTCAGGAGCGATCGCCGCGATCAGCTTGTCGAGCTTACCCTTCTCGATGAAGGCGCGGGAGGTGAGCACGGTCCTGATCTGCGACGCTTTCATCGCCGAGAGCACATTCACGGGGCCGGCGGAGAAGTTGAGCATCGCCGGCACGCGGCCGATGGTCTGCAGAGCCATGAAGACGACGGCGACGCCAGCCGAGTTCGGCAGCAGCACGCCAATATTCTCGCCGATGGCGGTGCCCTGCTCGAGCTTGCGGCTCAGCACCTGCGCGCCGAGGATGAGCTTGCGATAGGTTAGTTTCGTGCCTAGCGCATCCTCAACGACCGCCTTGCCGGTGTCGCGGTCGCGATGGGCATGGGCGAGCGCCTCGAACAGCGTGTGATCGAGCATGGCGTTCTTCACCATGGCCTCGATCATGATGTCCTGCAGCGCGGCGCCGGCGGCATTGCGGCGGGCCTTGCCCTTCAACGACTGATCGATCGGCAGCTTGACCGGCGGCAGAATCGTGATCGTCACCTTCGGGAACCAGGAGCGCTTGATCTCGCCATTCTTGAGATAGCTGAGATGCGAGCGCTGCGCGCCCTCGATCCTGACAGGAACGATCACGGCATCGGCCTTGTCGGCGATCATCGCGGTGCCGTCATAGACCTTCATCAGCGAGCCATGCACGGTCAGGCGGCCCTCGGGGAAGATCACGACAGGTTCAGCGGAGGCGACCAGCTTGATCAGATCACGCGCGCCGAGCGGCTTGGTCGGATCGACGGTGATGTGACGGACCATTTTCAGGAACGGCTTTGCCCACCACGCCCTCGCGATCCCCGTATCGACCGCGAAGCTGGCGTCGATCGGCAGCGTCGCGTGCAGCAGCGGGCCGTCGACCAGACTGACATGGTTTGGCGCGATCAGCATGCGCGTACCCGCGGGCGGCAGGTTCTCGATGCCGCGAACCTCGACGCGGAACAGCGCACGGAACAAGAGCGCGCCGAAGTCGCGCACACCCTCCTTGCCCCACTTCTTGAGCACGAACCACACTGAACCAAAGCTTGCGACGGCAAGGCCGAAGAAGATCCAGGCGATCGAAAGCCCGGCATATTGCAGCAGCGCGACGAACAGCGATCCCACCACCATGAAGCCGGCCTGCAGGATATTACCGGCCGCGATGATCCGGGCGCGCTCCGACGGCGCGGTCCAGGCCTGCACTGCGGCGAACGCCGGCACCACGAACAGGCCGCCGCCGATGGCGAACAGGAAGAAACCGACCAGCATATGCAGTCCACTGAGCGAGGTCGCGAACGCCGCCGCGGTCACGCCGTTGCCCGGCACGGTCGCGCCAATCGCCGCGGCAAGATCGAGTCCGACCACGCCCATGATGATGGCGCCGATCGGCACCAGCGCGAGATTGGGCCTGACATGGCTGAGCTGGGCCGCAATGAGCGAGCCGGCGGCGATGCCGATCGCGAAGGTCGCGAGGCACAGCGTGACGACGCCTTCGGTGCCTCCAACGCCTTCCTTGATCAGCGCGGGCAGCAGCGACAGCACGACCGCGCCGGCGAGCCAGAACCAGGAGACGATCACCATGCCGTCCCACAGGCGCGGCTCAGCATGGAGCGACTTGAGCAGCCGCACCGTGGACGTCCAGGGATTGGTGGTGATGGCGAGTTCGGGCGCGGACGGCGTGCTGGCGGGAATGCGTGCGGCGAAAGCCCAGGACAGAACGGACAGGCCGACCACGGCAAGCGAGATCCAGCCCATGTGGCTCGCGCCCGCGACGAACAGGCCGCCGGCGATGGTGCCGATCAGGATTGCCAGGAAGGTTGCGCCTTCGACCAGCGCGTTGCCGGTGGCAAGCTCGCCGACCGAAAGCTGGTCGGGCAGAACAGCGTATTTCACTGGACCGAACAGCGCCGCGACCGTGCCAAACAGCGCCAGCGCGGCGAACAGAAGCGGCACCGAATGCAGGAAGAAGCCGGCCGCCGCAAAACAGGCGGCAAAGATCTCGAGGAATTTCAGCCGCCGCGCGACGACCGATTTCACATACTTGTCCGCAAGCTCGCCGCCGAGCGCCGACAATACGAAGAAGGGAAAGATGAAAACGGCGCCGGCAACGGTTACCAGCGATGCATTCTCGCCGGTGGTGGCGCCATAGAGCAGGATGATGACCAGCGCGTTCTTCAGGACGTTGTCGTTGAGCGCCGAGAAGAACTGCGCCCAGAACAATGGCGCGAAACGGCGCGACGACATCAACTGTTTGATCATAATCGGTTCCTGGGCAGTTCGGCCGGAAAACCTTGGCCTTGTAAAATTCGTTTTGGGGTTATCGGGGTCAGGAAAAGCGAAAGTTAAGCAGCGATGCCGTTGCTATTAGTGTTCTTGATTGCCTCGCGGTTCGACGTCGCAAGTTGCGGCATTCGGCCGACCATGCACGTCAAACATGTATGAGACCTTGTGCCTGGCTATGGGGCGGCCACGTCCGCCGGCGACATGCGGAGCATGGTGATTTCTTGGTTAGGAACCCGCTCCGCAATCGAGACGAATTGGACCGTCTCAGGTGAGTTCGCTGAGCGAACCGAACGGCCAACGCCCGCGCGGACGCTGCATTTGCCGCGCACGACGCCGCATCTGTGCTGCGAACCGGCGGCGTTCGAGCACGCCGGCAACGTCGCAGGCGTTGGCAATACGATTGATCGGCGCAGTGATGCCGCGGGCGATCGACCTGCCAAATTCCAGGACGGACTTGAGAACATCCTCGAAGAAGGTCGCGGTCAGTTGCCGGGTCAGTTGCAGGACAAGCGTTTCCATGTGAGCGGCCTCCGGATCATTTTGAGCAACGCTCATGCGTGTAGCGATAAAATGAGCAACGCTCAAGAAATTTCTTCACGAGGCCGAAAATCGAATGCTCGGTCGGCAGGAAACCGTCCGATCCACGAGGTAAGCCACTGATTTTTCTTGAAATTAATCCATCGAATGTCCAGCTTCGACTAGCGCATGCGCGCGATCGTGCCGGCGACAATCTGCATGGCGACGCCGAACACCCATCCGATCATGACCGCAACCGTCCAGGCGACGTGCGGCTCGATGCGAAGCACGATGAGGACCACCGAGACGAAGGCGACCAGTGCCGCAAGGAAGGTCCCGAACGCGCTCAGGAATTCCGCCGCATCGATATTCCCGCGCGAGGATTCATCGCTCGGCGGCTGGAATGGCAGTGGCGGCGTGTCGATGCCGACATAGAAGCCGATTGCGCCGCAGACCATCATGAGCAGAAGAAATCCCTGCGACGTAAAGGCAGCGATGCCTGACCCGACAAGGGCCGCCACGAACAGGCCGCTCGCGGCTCCCGCCATGGCAAGGCCAAGGCGCTCGAGAACATGGGCGAACTTTCGTACGCGGGACCGCATCGTGCCGATCCCCCATGATGATGATCAGGCTACGCCTCTTTCGAATAGCGTGAAAGATACCGTTCGCATGTGGCGCTGCACATGTCCGGCGGCCCGCGTTCACCGCAAGTTGCGCTGATAGCAGCGATTAATTACCGCGATTATCGATTTTCTGCAGACTCGTCGGGTGGGCAAAGCCAACGGGTCGCGCGAACGCGCGCCCGATGACAGGCTCCGCGTACCCACCATCAAGCACTCAGCTCGTGATGGTGGGCACGCTTTCATCGTCACTTGTGGTGAGCTGCGGTGGGTGTAGTCGCTTTGCCCACCCTACGCCGCTACGCGGCGCGGCCGAACTCGCTGCCGAGATGCTTCAGCCGCGGCAGCACTTCCTGCTTCAACAGCTGCAGCGAGTGGTGCCAAGCTTCCGGCTTGTGCTTGTAGTCGAAGCCGAACACGAGCAACACGCCGAAGCCGCCGACCTCTTGATAGATCCTCTCGATCTTTTCGGTCACGGTCGCGGGCGAGCCGACGATCCAGTTGTGCCGGGCGCAATATTCGACGTTCACGTCGCTGTCCGGCACGTCGGGCGTGGCTTTCAGATAGTCCTTGAAGCCGAAGTGACCGAGTAGCGGCAGGAAGTACTCGCCCATCATCCGTCCCATCATGTCGCCGGTCGACAGCCGCCAGGCTTCCTCGTCGGTGTCGGCGACAAAGACTTCGCGCACCAATCGCCAATCCTGCCTGCTCGGCTTGCGGCCGGTCTTCGCTGCGCCCGCCTCCACCGAATCCCAGTGGCTGCCGACATAGGCCGGGTTGAGGTTGAGGCTCATCGGAATGAAGCCGCGCTCGCCCGCGAGCTTCAGCGTATCGGAGTTCTTGGAGAGGCCGGCGACGCCGATCGGCGGATGCGGCGCCTGCTTCGGCTTGAGGTGGGGTTTGAGGAAATCGAACATCGTGTCCGGCTTCGTCACCGTCCAGTATTTGCCCTTGTATGTCCACGGAGCATCGTCGCTCCAAAGCTTCAGGATGATCTCGAGCGCTTCGCGCGTCATGTCGCGGTTTTGGCCGGACATGCCGTCGACATTGAACATCGCCCAGTCGCTCGGCAGGCCGCTTGCAGCGACACCGAAATTGAGTCGCCCATCGGAGAGATGATCGAGCATCGCGACGCGATTGGCGAGTTCAGCCGGATGGTGATAGGGCAGCAGGAAGCCGCCGGGTCCGATGCGGATGTTCTTGGTCTGCAGCAATGCCTGCGCGACCAACAGATCCGGAGACGGATGCGGCTCCCAGGGCGCGGTGTGATGCTCACCAATCCACGCTTCCTGATAGCCGAGTTCATCCAGCCACCTGAGCACCTGCAGGTCCCAATCGTGGCCCTCCTTCAATCCGCACTCCGGCGGATGCGAGGGCATCGCGAAATATCCAAGTTCCATGGCTTTCCTCTCGCTTGTTTTCTGGTGCGACTTTGCCGTCGCATCTCATGCACAAGCGAGAGTACCCACCCCGGTTGCGGCGGAATAGTGGCTTTCGTCGTTGCAGAGCGGGATAGCCGTCTCACTTTCGCTCGCAATAACGGTGATGATTTACCGCGCTCCGAACGTGGTCGCGCCGAAGAGCGCTTTGTGCGTCGACGGTTGCGAGCGCCAATACTGCGGCGGTGCGTCAACCTGTCCGCCGAGTTCGGCGGCAGCGTGCCAGCCCCAGCGGGGGTCGTAGAGCATGCCGCGCGCAAGGGCGACCATGTCGGCCTTGCCGGAAGCGACGATCTCTTCGGCCTGCTTCGCTTCCGTGATCAGCCCGACTGCCATGGTGGTGACGCCAGTTGCTTCTTTCACAGCCTGCGCGAACGGCACCTGATATCCCGGACCCAGCGGGATCTTTTGCAATGGCGAAACGCCACCGGAGGAAACATCGATCCAGTCGACGCCGCGCTTCTTCAATTCCTTGGCGAATTCGATCGTCTGCGCGATGTCCCAGCCGCCCTCGACCCAGTCGGTCGCCGACACCCTGATGCCGACGGGCTTGCGATCCGGAAATGCGGCACGCACCGCGTCGAACACTTCAAGCGGAAAGCGCATGCGGTTTTCGAGCGAACCGCCATACTGGTCGGTGCGCTTGTTCGAGATCGGCGACAAGAACTGATGCATCAAATAGCCGTGCGCGCCATGCAGTTCGAGCGCGTCGATGCCGAGCCGGTCGGCACGCTTGGCGGCCGTCACAAAATCGTCGCGGATGCGCTTGAGCCCGGCCTCATCCAGCGCGAGCGGCGCCGCCTCGCCTTCCTTGTGCGGCACTGCCGATGGCGCCACGGTCCGCCAGCCGCCTTCGGACAGCGGGATCAACTGCCCGCCGTCCCAGGGCCGATGGCTCGACCCCTTGCGGCCGGCATGCGCAAGCTGCATCGCGACCGCTGCTTTCGAATGTTTGCGCACCGAGGCCAGGATCGGTTTCAGCGCGGCCTCAGTGGCGTCATTATAAAGTCCAAGGCAGCCGGGCGTGATCCGCCCGATGGCCTCCACATGCGTGGCTTCGATGCAGAACATCGCCGCGCCCGACAGCGCCAGCATGTTGATATGGGTGAAATGCCAATCATTGGCCTCGCCGTTGTCTGCCGAATATTGGCACATCGGCGATACCATGATCCGGTTGGGCAATTTCAGGCCGCGCAGCTCGATCGGGGAAAACAGGGCGCTCATGTGGGGGATCCGGATAGGAGGGAAACTGCCTTCTTATCTAACCACGCCCCGGCCCCGCCTCAACCTGCCGGTTACTGATTGATTCCGGCCGCCTTGATCAACTGCAGGTTAGCGACGGTCTCGCGCTTGATGAAATCGTCCATCTGGGCTGGTGTCATCGGCATCGGCTCGACACCAAGTTTCTTGAGGCTTGCCTGCGTTGCCGGATCGTTCAACACCTTCATCCCTGCCGCATGAAATTTCTCGATGATCTCACGCGGCGTTTTCGCCGGCACGAAGATCCCGAACCAGCTCATGCTGTCGGCGCCGGTCAAACCGATCTCCGACGGAGACGGCACATCGGGCAAATCGGCGGCGCGCTTCGGCGTCGACACCAACAGCGCCTTCACCTGGCCGTCGCGGATCAGGGGCAGCGCGGTCGCGAGCGGGCAGAAATAGAGATCGATGCGCCCGCCCAGGATGTCGGCAATCACTTCGGGGCCGCCGCGATAAGGCACGTGGGTGCCTTCGATGCCGGCGGCGAGGAGGAATTTTTCCGCGCTGATATGCACGGCGCTGCCGACGCCGACCGAACCAAAGGAGATCGAGCCGGGCTTCGCCTTGGCGTCGGCAACGAAATCCTGGATGGTTTTCCAGGGCCGCTCCTTCGGCACGATCATGACATTGGCACTGGAGCCGATCATCAGCACGGATGAAAGGTCTTTGGTCGCGTCGAAAGAGAGATTCGGGAAGATTGCCGGCGCAATCGTCAGCGCCGAGGAATGCGCGAGCACGTTGTAGCCGTCAGGCTCCGCCTTGGCGACGAGGCCGGTGCCGAGCGTGCCGCCAGCGCCGGCACGATTCTCGATCACGAAGGGCTGGCCGAGCTCTGCCGAGAGCCGATCGAACACCAGGCGCGGCACAACATCGGTGGCACTGCCCGCGCCGAACGGGATCGTCGCCTTGATCAGGCGCGAGGGCCAGGTCTGCGCCTGTGCAACTGCGGCAAACAAACTCGCGGCGATGAGAATGGGGAACAACTTGCGCATCATGGCTCTCGGTTTCGATTGACGCCCCAGCGTTGCAAGAACCGTTCCGTCAGAGCGGGCCAGTGTGTTTGCCAACCCCGAGACCAATCCTCTATTCCACCAGCGTGAACTGCAGCAGCAGCGTGCGCTGGATCATCGAGAAATTATCGTCGGAGATCATGGTGATCACGGTGTCGCCTTCGGCCGTGGTGTGGGCGTCGATGCCTTCCATGTTGTCGATCTCGTTGCCGAGATCGGCGTTGAAGACCGAAGGACCGTCGAGGACGGCACCCGGCATTACGGACGCAAGTGCGATGCGGCGGATACGAATGCCTACGCCGTCAACCCAGGAGAATTTGCGCTCGAGCAGCAGCAGGTCGCCGGAGGGCAGCAGCACCGCGTCGCTGATGTCGAAATTGTCGGTGCGGCGAACGGAAAACTGTCCCGGCGTCTTGCCGCCGACCAGGAAGCCGATGATGTTGCCCTGCGCATCAAGGCCGCGCTCGGAGATCGCGATCAAGGTTCCCGCCAGCGGCAGGCCTTGCGGCACCATCAGCAGCGCCTCCAGCCCCTTGTTGTTCGGGAGCCGTTTGGCGGCCGGCGGCAGCGACACCACCTCGCCGCGTGCGCGCGTGAATCCCTTGGAGAAATCGAAGCGCAGCACCTGGTTGACGCGCTCAAGCCCGACATAGACGAATGAGCCGTCCAGCGCCATTGATTCAGAATCGTACCAGCCGCGCGCGGTGATCGGCCTGCCGTCGGGGCCGAGCAGCGGCGCCGCCTCGACATCCGCAAGTCCCGTCATCTCGCGGCCTTTGTAGACGATGCGGCCGGTGAACCAGCTACCGTGGTCGCTGACGGCGATGAAGCGTTCGCCCTTGGCGTCGAGCCGCAACGCCGACAGGCCGCCGAAG
This sequence comes from Bradyrhizobium sp. Leo78, assembly GCF_059512425.1. Taxonomy (NCBI): domain Bacteria; kingdom Pseudomonadati; phylum Pseudomonadota; class Alphaproteobacteria; order Hyphomicrobiales; family Nitrobacteraceae; genus Bradyrhizobium; species Bradyrhizobium sp. Leo78. The sequence continues at coordinate 16,423 of NZ_JCAMOT010000030.1, read as the reverse complement.
CCGCGAAAGGAGGAAGTCAGCACCAACCCGCTGCGATATTCCAGCGCGCCGAACCTGACATGCGCGCGATCGCGGATGTCGAAGGACGACAGCGGCCGCGCATTGACGTCGATCGAGACCGGCGCCGCCACCGTGGACTCGCTCGGCAGGATCGGCTTCGTCGGCGGCTCAATAGCAGTTTGAGCGAGCGCCAGATGCGGCAATGCGGCGGCCGAAAGCCCCGCCGCGGCGCTAGCGAGAAAACGACGGCGGGAGAGCGTCGGGGACATGGATTTGGAATCCGCTACCGTTTTCACCTCTCCCGTAGGGAGAGGTCGATTTGCGCCAGCAAATCGGGTGAGGGGTTACGGTCTATCGAGGGACCTGAACCCCTCACCCGCGCCTTCGGCGCGACCTCTCCCTAGGGGAGAGGTGGATCGGAGCTCGCGGCATCATCGAGAGAATCACTAAGAATGCAGCCGCCTCGGCCGGCGGTCAGCGACGGGCGCCGGGCCATGAGTTTCGCTGAAGAGTTCGGCGAGCTTCTCGGTGATGGCGCCGCCGAGCTCTTCGGCATCGACGATGGTGACGGCACGGCGATAATAGCGCGTGACGTCATGGCCGATGCCGATCGCGATCAATTCGACCGGCGAGCGGGTCTCGATCTCCTCGATGATGTGGCGCAGATGCCGCTCGAGGTAGTTGCCGGGATTGACCGACAGCGTGGAATCATCGACCGGCGCGCCGTCGGAGATCATCATCAGGATCTTGCGCTGCTCGGAACGAGCCAGCAGGCGCTTGTGCGCCCAGTCCAACGCCTCGCCGTCGATGTTCTCCTTGAGCAGGCCTTCGCGCATCATCAGGCCAAGATTCTTCCGCGCCCGCCGCCACGGCGCATCGGCTGACTTGTAGATGATGTGACGGAGATCGTTGAGCCGGCCGGGATTCGCCGGCTTGCCGGCGGCGAGCCAGGCTTCGCGGGACTGCCCGCCTTTCCAGGCGCGCGTCGTGAAGCCGAGGATCTCGACCTTGACGCCGCAGCGCTCCAGCGTGCGCGCAAGGATATCGGCGCAGGTGGCGGCGACCGTGATCGGACGGCCGCGCATCGAGCCGGAATTGTCGAGCAGCAGCGTCACCACGGTGTCGCGGAAGGTCGCTTCCTTCTCGCGCATGAACGACAACGGGTGATAGGGATCGGTGACGACGCGCGACAGGCGCGCGGGATCGAGTATCCCTTCTTCGAGGTCGAATTCCCAGGCGCGGTTCTGCTGCGCCATCAGGCGGCGCTGCAACCGATTGGCCAGCCGCGCGACGATGCCTTGCAGATGCGCGAGCTGCTTGTCGAGATAGGAGCGCAGACGCTCCAGCTCGTCATGGTCGCAAAGGTCTTCGGCGGCGACGATCTCGTCGAATTTCGGTGCAAACGCGTGGTATTCGGGACCGCGCGGCTCATTGCTGCCACGCGTATTCGGCCGCGTCGCCTCGCCCGGCGTCTCATCGTCGCCGAGCTCGCCGTCGTCGAAAGTGTCGCTGGTGGACGCCTGCGCGCTTTCCATCGCGCTCTCGGACATCTCTTCCGAGGTCGTCTGCGCCTGGTCGGCACTCATCTCCTGCGCGGCATCGGAATCAGGCGAGCCTTCGGCGCCGGACTGATCGCTCTCGCCATCCGGATTTTCATCCTGGTTGTCGTCCTCGTCGGAGTCCATGTCGCGCTCGTCGCCGAGGTCGAGCGCCGACAACAGATCATGCACGAGGTCGCCGAACCTGGCCTGGTCCTCGGTGAAGCGCGCCAGTTTGTCGAGCCGCGTGCCGATCTTGTCTTCCAAGAGCGGGCGCCAAAGGTCGACCATCTTGCGCGCAGCCTGAGGGGGCGCCAATCCGGTCAGTCGCTCGCGCACCAGCATCGCCAGCGCATCCGCCAGCGGCGCATCGGCGCGGTCGGTGATCTCGTCATACTTGCCGCGATGAAAATGATCGTCGAGCATCGCGTTGAGGTTTTTCGCAACGCCCGCCATCCGCCGCGAGCCGATCGCCTCGACGCGCGCCTGCTCGACCGCCTCGAACACGCCGCGCGCCTGCGGATTGCCCGGGATCAGCTTGCGATGCACCTTGGGATCGTGACAGGCGAGCTTCAGCGCGATGGAGTCCGCGTGTCCCCGCACGATCGCAGCGTCACGCTTGGTCAATTTGCGCGCCGGCTCCGGCAGCCGCGCCTTGCCGGGCGCAAGCCCCGGTCGCTCGGCGGCGAAGGAAACTTCGAGCTCCGGCGTCTTCGCGATCGCCTTCAGGCACGACGTCACCGCGCGCTTGAACGGCTCAGTCGGCGCTTCCTTCGTGTTGCGGAATTTGCTGTTGGATGATGCGGTCATCTCGCTCTCACCGTCGTCCCCGCGAAGGCGGGGACCCATAACCACAGGAAGAAATCATTGAGCGCGGAGGAAGCCCCAATCTTCGCAACTGCATCCTGGGGTTATGGGTCCCGGATCGCGCTTCGCTTGTCCGGGACGACATGCCCCCTAGCTGAGCGCCACGTTGACAGCGGATTCGGGCAGCTCCGCATTGAAGCAGCGCTGGTAGAATTCAGCCACCAATGGCCGCTCGAGCTCGTCGCACTTGTTGAGGAAGGTGACGCGGAAGGCAAAGCCGATATCGCCGAAGATCTCGGAGTTTTCCGCCCAGGTGATCACCGTGCGCGGGCTCATCACCGTCGACAGATCGCCATTGGCGAAGGCGTTGCGGGTGAGATCGGCGAGCCGCACCATCTTGTTGACGATGTCACGGCCTTCCTGGCTGCGGTAGTGCTTCGCCTTGGCGAGCACGATCTCGACTTCCTCGTCATGGGCGAGGTAGTTCAACGTGGTGACGATCGACCAGCGGTCCATCTGGCCCTGGTTGATCTGCTGGGTACCGTGATAGAGGCCCGACGTGTCGCCAAGGCCGATCGTGTTGGCCGTCGCGAACAGACGGAACGCCGGATGCGGCTTGATCACCTTGTTCTGGTCGAGCAGCGTCAGCCGTCCCGAGACTTCCAGCACGCGCTGGATCACGAACATCACGTCGGGCCGGCCGGCGTCATACTCGTCGAACACCAGCGCGACATTGTGCTGCAGCGCCCAAGGGAGGATGCCGTCGCGAAACTCGGTGACCTGCTTGCCGTCGCGGACCACGATCGAGTCCTTGCCGACCAGGTCGATACGGCTGATGTGGCTGTCGAGATTGACGCGTACGCAGGGCCAGTTGAGCCGCGCTGCAACCTGCTCGATATGGGTCGACTTGCCGGTGCCGTGATAGCCGGTGACCATCACACGGCGGTTCCTGGCGAAGCCGGCGAGGATCGCGAGCGTGGTGGCGCGGTCGAAGCGGTAATCCGCATCAACCTCCGGCACGTGCGGGTCGACTTCCGCATAGGCCGGCACCTCAAGGTCGCTATCGATGCCGAACACCTGCCGGACCGATACTTTCATGTCGGGCAAGCCGGCGGTGTCTTCCAATGTGGTTTGGGCGGCGGTCGTCATTCGTCCTCCGAGGTCCCGGGAATCCCGAAACCAGATTATTCGTTTGGCTGCGGATTGGGTGCTATGCACAAGCCTAGCAGACTGCAACCGCCGGCAGAAGCCCGCGGCGCGATCAAAGTTCCGTTGTTCTTTCATAAAGATAGGTGCTGGACGCGGTTTTTGGAGGGCTGCCCTGCGAATCGCGCCGCACTTTGCCGCGAGGGCCTGCCGCGATCCCTTTCCAGGCCGGGGGCGAGTTGTTAGCTCTCAAGGTCAGGCAAGACCTGAGCTGCGGGAATTTTGTGACCACATTCCTCGACCCCCTGATCACCTTCGTTTCGGCCCATGCGTGGCTTGCCTATCTGACGCTGTTTGTCGCCGCCTTTCTGGAAGCGGTCCCGGTAGCGGGGTCGCTGGTGCCCGGCTCAACGATCATTGTGGCGATGGGGGCGCTGATCCCCGGCGGCGAGCTGAAGCTATGGCCGGTGCTGGCCGCCGCTGCCGCAGGTGCCCTGCTCGGCGACGGCTCCGCCTACTGGATCGGCCATCGCCGCCAGCGCGAGATCCTGGCTGCATGGCCACTGTCGGGCTATCCGCGCGTGGTCGAGCAGAGCGAGGCGTTTTTCCATCGCTGGGGCATACTCGCGGTGTTCTTTGCGCGCTTCGTGCCGCCGTTCCGTGCCTTCGTGCCACTCACCGCCGGCGCGCTGGATATGCCGCCGGCGCGCTTCTACAGCGTCAATATCCCCGCGGTTCTGCTCTGGGCACCCGTACACGTGCTCCCGGGCGTGCTCGCGGTCTCTGCGCTGCACGAGTATGGCGGGCTGCCATATCACCACCATCATGCCGGCAAGCATATCTGGATCCTGACGGTGATCGCCGGCGCTGTGGTCGTGGCGCTTGCGACCTGGATCATCCGCCGCCGGCGCGGCGTAATCGAGCCGGCCGCGAAGCCGCACACGTAGCCTGCAGCCCGGTTGGAGCCAACGGGTCGCGCGCGCCCCGTTGGGCTCCACCGGGGCTACGTCAGATACTCTTGGCCGCCGCGCTGCGTCCGGGCGCCGGCCCGACATATCGTGCGCGCGGGCGAATCAGCCGGCCGTGCTGCAATTGCTCGCTGGCATGCGCGATCCAGCCGACGCTGCGTGCCATCGCAAACAGCGCGAGCTCGCTGCCGAGCGGAAGCCGCAGGCTGTGCACCAGCACGGCCAGCGCATAGTCGATATTGACGAACTCGCCGGTCGCCTCCGCGATCCGCTCTGGAACCTCCCTGGTGAATTTGCGCGCGGCGCCGGCGCGCGCGAGCGCATCCAACAGCGACTGCGCGCGGGGATCGCCGCGCCGGTAGACGCCATGGCCAAAACCGGCGAAGCGCTCGCCGAGCGCGACGCGCTCGCGGATCACCGGCTCGACATCCTGATCGACCAAGGTCTTCACCAGCCGCGATGCCAATACGCCGGCGCCGCCGTGTTTCGGACCCTTGAGCGCCGCCAGGCCGGCGATCACCGCGTCATAGAGATTGAGCCCGGTCGAAGCGGCACAGCGCGCCGTGAAGGTCGAAGCGTTCAATTCGTGATCGGCGAGCAGCACCAGCGTGCGTCGGATCAGGTCGGCGGCATGCTTGTTGCCGGATGCCCAGGCGCCGGCGATCTGCACATGCAGCGGTTCGGACGAGGGTTCGCGGTTCAGCATGGTCGCAACCAATAGCCGGACGATGCGCGCGCCGACCATCGCGCGGCCGTCGGGCGCGCGGGTGAAGGCGCGGGGATCGGCGCTTGCGGCGAGCGCCAGCACGGCGATGGCGCGGTCAATCGGCGCGGCGCGGTGCGCGGCCTCGGCGATGGCGCGCATCTCCCCAGAGACAAACGGGCAGTTGTTCGGCGCAAAGGGATCGACGCCCGTGACATCCCACAACAGCGTCGCCGTGTGCTCGAGCGTATCCTTCTCGGCAAGATCGACGCAGTTCACGCCGCGATAGATCGGCCCGTCCTCGGTGATGGTTGCGATCGCCGAATCCATCACCGGCAAATCGGCATCGAAGCTGCGCAGGCCGCGCGGCTCCGGCGACGGGGTGCGGCGCTCCTTCAACCCGCGGATGTCCTCGGCCCGGTAGCGGTGGCTGCGGGAATCCGCCGAAGGCTCGGAGCGGATCAGGCCCCGACTGACATAGGCGTAGAGCGTAGCCGGCGAGATCGCGAGCTCGGCCGCCGCCTCGCGGGCGGAGAGATAAAGGCCATCGGATTTTTTCATATTGATTAAGCTAATCAAGATTGATCAATCTGTCGAGAGGATCGACTTTCTCCTGATCACGAAAGGAGATCCGCCATGAATATTCAGGTGACCAAAAGCCCGATTGGGCTGGACGGCATTGCCGCCGCCGAAACCGTGCTCAGCCATGTCGACGGCGAGCGCGGCGAACTGATCATCGCCGGCGAGCATGTCAGCGTGCTCGCCTCGACATCGAGCTTCGAGGGCGTCACCGCACGATTATGGAATGCGGCAACCGGAAGCACGCTCAGCGAGGCCAATGTGCGCGCCAAGCTTGGGGCCGCGCGCGAGCGCGCCTTCGCCCGATTGCCCGACGTGCTGCCGGCGACCCGCGGCATGTCGATTGTGGACGGCTTCCGCGCCGCAGTCGCTGGCTTGCGCGCCGAAAACGGGCTCGAGCACGAAGCGACGATCGTCGGCGCCTTTCCGGTGATCGCCGGCGCGCTGGTGCAGCGGGCCAAGGGCAACGATCCGCTCGCGCCCGATCCGAACGTCAGCCACGCTGCGGATACGCTGACGATGCTGCTGAGCCGCAAGCCCGAACCGCGCGAGGTCGCGGCGCTGGATGCCTATCTCGTCACGGTCTCTGATCACGGCATGAACGCGTCCACCTTCACGACGCGCGTGGTGGCCTCGACGCAAGCCGACCTGTTCGCGGCCGTCACGGCCGGCTATTGCGCGCTGACCGGCCCGCTCCATGGCGGCGCGCCGGAGCCGGTGCTTGAGATGCTCGATGCGATCGGGACGCGCGAACGCATCAAGCCCTGGGTCGATGCGGCGCTGGCGCGCGGCGAGCGGCTGATGGGATTCGGCCATCGTGTCTATCGCGTACGCGATCCGCGCGCCGATGTGCTGAAAGATGCGATTGAGCGGCTGGCCGCCGAAGGCGCCGACCTGCCGTTCGCCGGCGAGGTCGAGGCCTATGTCCGCGAGGCGTTGCGGCGGAAAAATCCGAACCGGCCGCTGGAAACGAATGTCGAGTTCTTCACCGCGATCCTGCTCGACGCGCTTTCTATTCCGCGGCAGGCCTTCACGCCGATCTTCGCGGTGGCGCGCGCGGCGGGATGGACCGCGCATGCGCGCGAACAGCAGCGCACCGGCCGGCTGATCCGGCCAAGCTCGTCTTATGTGGGGCCGATGCCGAAGGTGTGAATGAGTCCCCGTAGCTCGGATGGAGCCAACGGGGCTAGGGCTCCGCGCTACGCCTCGCGGACCACGGTCTTGAGATAGTTATACGCCTTGATGATCTCGATCAGGCGGTCTTCGGTGGAACGGTCGCCACCGTTGGCGTCGGGATGGTGCTGCTTCACCAGCGCCTTGTACTTCGCCTTGACGTCTTCAAGCGTGGCTTCGGCGGAGAGTCCCATCACCTGCAGTGCCTTGCGCTCGGCGTTCATTACCTTGCGCGCCTCGGGCTTGGCCTGCGCGCCGGGGCCAGGCCGCCAGCCGGCGCGGCCATTGAGTTCGGAGAACACATTGAAGGGATCGGCGGCGCCGCCGAGATCGTCCTCGGGGCTGCCCTTGCCGTGCTTGGCGCTGGTGTTGGCGCCCATCTTCCAGGTCGGGCGATGGCCGGTCAGCGCATCCTTCTGGTAGCGTGCCACCGCCTCAGGATTCATACCCTGGAAGAAATTGTAAGACTGGTTGTACTCGCGAACATGATCGAGGCAGAAATGCCAATACTCGCGCGAGTTCTCGCGGCCCTTCGGCGCGCGGTGCGAACCCTTGTTCTGACAGCCGGCCCATTCGCAGGTGATGGCTTCCTGACCAGCCTGCGCCTGGCGCTTCGCACTCACCTTCGTCGGCTTGATGCGAATGGAGTCGAAGAATTTTGATGAATCGATCGCCATGACTGACTTTGACTACGCAATGCAAAAAGCTTCAAGTCTTGACATTGCGAATACCTCTGCTTCGGATGTGCCATTGACGAAATGCAGCCTTCGAACTATTGCCGCCGCCATGAGCACAAGAGACGTTATTATAAACAAGTTGCGTGAAGCTTTCTTGCCCGAAAGCCTCGAGGTCCAAGATGAATCACATCTGCATGAGGGCCACGCGGGGCATCGGCCAGGCGGCGAGACGCATTTCCGTGTTTATATTGTATCTCAAGCGTTCGAAGGGAAGAGCCGGATCGAACGCCATCGCATGATTAATGCGGCACTCGCCCAGGAACTCGCGGATGGCGTGCATGCGCTCGCGATCCATGCGCAAGCTCCAGCGGAACGACCGCGCTGAGGGGCGCCGCCTGGAAATTTAGCTGAAGAACACGACCGAACTGCGGTTTTGATCAACGTCGCGCAAGACGCCACGGTTGTTTTCCTTTATCAGAGATAGCGGCCTGGGCGATGGACAGTTCCATTGGAATTGGGCAGGCTCATTGCACCATCGCCACCTGTAGCGAGGGGCTGTCAGATGGTTCACTGGGCACATCTGCGATTGGCCGCGGCCGTGATGGCAATGCTGGCGCTCTCTGCGCCCGTACCGGCTGCAGCACAGGCCATGCCGAGCCCGCTCGTTCAGGAAGTGCTCGTGAAAAGCATTTTGGTGACGCTGAGCGATGCCGTCGCCGCCAATAATTTCACCGTCCTGCACGCCAAGATGTCAAAGCCGTTCGCCGAGCAGTTTCCGCCGGAGAAGCTGCAGGCCGTCTTCAAGGATCTCGTCGACAAGCACGCGGTGTTCGACGCCGTGGTGGCAAAGCCTGTCATTGCCGACGAGGAGGCGAAGATCGACGAGAAGGGCGTGCTGCGCCTGAAAGGCCATTTCGAGACCACGCCGAAGCAGGTGAAGTATCAGCTCGCCTTCATCCCCGCCGACGGCACCTGGAAGCTTTCCGGGGTCACCATCGACATTGAATAGGGCGCCAACATCCAAGCCCGTCATGCCCGGCCTTGTGCCGGGCATCCACGTTCTTGGCTGCCGCGAGAAAGGCGTGGATGGCCGGGACAAGCCCGGCCATGACGGAGAATCGACGCGCCTGTGCTAGAACGCCGTCCCGGCACGCTTCGGCCTGGGCTCCTCGGCCTCGGCTTCGCGCGGCAGCGCGGTGATGCGTAGCGCCGTGATGCGGTTGCGCTCGCGACGCAGGACGCGGAAGCGGAAGCCGTGGAAGGTGAAGCTTTGGCCGCGCTCGGGGATCGAGCGCGCTTCATGGATCACGAGACCCGCCACGGTCGTGGCTTCCTCGTCCGGCAAATGCCAGTCCATCGCACGGTTGAGATCGCGGATCGGCACCGAGCCGTCGACCACTACGGAGCCGTCGGGCTGGACACGAACACCCGCGACCACTACGTCGTGCTCGTCGGAAATGTCTCCGACGATCTCCTCCAGGATGTCTTCCAGTGTCACCAGACCTTCGACTTCGCCGTATTCGTCGACGACGAGGGCGAAATGCGTCTTGCGGCGGCGAAACGCCTTGAGCTGCTCGGAGACGGGCCGCATCTCCGGCACGAACCACGGCGGCAACGCGATGGTGGCGACGTCGATGTTCGACGTGTCGCCGTCGGCGGCGCGGATCGCGCGCAGCAAATCCTTGGCGTGCAGCACCCCGATGATGTTCTCCGGCTTGTCACGCCACAGCGGAATGCGGGTGTATTCGGTGGCGAGCACCTCGCGCACCAGTTCCTCCGGCGGCAGATCGGCGTTGATCATGGTCATTTCGGTGCGGTGGACCATCACGTCCGACACCTGCAATTCGCGCAGATCGAGGAGCCCTCCGAGCATGTCGCGGTCCTGCTTCTCGACCTTGCCCTCGTGATGCAACAAATCGACGGCGCCGCGCAGTCGCTCGGTCGGCGACAGGATGGCCTGGTTGGCACCGACCTTGATGCCGAAGAGTTTCATCAAGGCGAGCACGATGACCTCGATCACCGTCAGGAACGGTCCGAGCAGATAGACCGTGACCTTCATCGGCCGCGCCACCAGGAGCGATATCCGGTCGGGCGCGTTGATTGCGATGGTCTTGGGCAGCACCTCGGCGAAGATCACGACCATCACCGTCATCACCGCCGTCGCATAGAGCACACCGACGTCGCCGAACCACGCGGTGAGGATGCCGGTTGCGAGCGCCGAGGCGCCGATATTGGCGATGTTGTTGCCGAGCAGCAGCGCGCCGATCAGCCGCTCGCGCATGTTGAACAGGCTGGAGACCACGCCAGCCTCGCGATTGCCCTGCTTGGACAGCCGCAACATGCTGGCGCGCGAAGCGCCGGTCAGCGCGGTCTCGCTCGCCGCGAAAAAGGCGGAGACCAACAGGCAGACGACGACGATTGAGAACGAAACCCAGGTCAAGCTACGTCATCCGAAGAGCGTTTTTAATTCTCGGCCAGTTTTGCCTTCAGAAAGTCACGCACCGGCGCAGGCTCGACGTCGCGCGCGATCGCGGCGCGGCCGACGGCCTCCAGCAGAATGAAGGTCAGCTTGCCGCGCTTGACCTTCTTGTCCTGCGCCATCAGCGCCATCAGTGTGTCGGCATCAGCCAGTCCTTCCTGGACGAAGCCGCCGATATCCTGCAGCCGGGTCGGCAACCCTACAGCAGTGAGGTGGCGTTTCACGCGCGCCGCATCCGCTTGCGCAATCATGCCGAGAGAAGCAGAGAACTCCGCCGCCAGCGTCATGCCGATGGCCACGCCTTCGCCGTGGAACAGCCGGTCGGAAAAGCCCGTCGCCGCTTCCAGCGCGTGACCGAAGGTGTGGCCGAGATTAAGCAGCGCGCGTTCTCCGGTTTCGCGTTCGTCGCGCGAGACGATCGCAGCTTTGGCGCGGCACGAGGTTGCGATCGCGTGCTCGCGCGCCGCGCCGCCGGAGAAGATGTCGGCGTGATTGGCTTCCAGCCAGGCGAAAAAGGCCTCATCGCCGAGCACGCCGTATTTGGCAACCTCCGCATAGCCGGCGCGGAACTGGCGCGGCGACAGCGTGTCGAGCACCGACGTGTCGGCGACGACCAGCACCGGCTGGTGGAACGCCCCGATCAGGTTCTTGCCCTGCGGCGAGTTGATCCCGGTCTTGCCGCCGACCGATGAATCGACCTGCGCCAGCAGCGAGGTCGGCACCTGCACGAAATCGACGCCGCGGCGCAGGATGGCAGCAGCAAAGCCCGCGAGATCGCCAACCACGCCGCCGCCGAGCGCGATGACGAGATCGTTGCGCTCGATCTTGGCTGCGATCAGCGCTTCACTGACCTGGGTCAAGCCGGCATAGCTCTTCGAGCCCTCGCCTTCCTCGACGATGATGCGCGAAGTCGGGATGCCGGCCGCGGCAAGCGACGCCTCGGCCCGTTCCAGCCAATGTTTCGCCACCGTGCGGTCGGTGACGATGGCGGTGCGCGCACCCGGACGGAGCGCCGCGATGCGTGCGCCAAGCGACGGCAGCACCGCGCGCCCGATCACGATGTCGTAGGCGCGGTCGCCGAGTGCGACATCGACGGTGATGGGGTCAGAGTGTTTCAATGGCGCAGTCATGATGGGATGCTAATTCCGTTGGTTGCCGGTTGTGCCGTGCCGTTGCCACAGAGATAGGCATGCAGCGCCTCTAAGCACTCCTCGACGATCCGGTCATGCGGCACGTCGCGCGACGAAATCGTCAGATCGGCGCTCCGGTAGACCGGCTCGCGCTCACCGAGCAGACGGTTGACCGTCCCCTCGGGATCGGCGGTCTGCAACAGCGGGCGGTCGGCGCGGCGCCGCACCCTGCGCATGATGACATCGGCATCGGCGCGCAGCCAGAGCGAGATCGCCTTGGCACGAATGCAGTTGCGGGTCTCCTCGCGCATGAACGCACCGCCGCCGGTGGCGAGCACCGCCGGCCCGTCGCTAAGCAGGCGGGCGATCACCCGCGCCTCGCCATCCCTGAAATAGGCCTCGCCATGGGTTTCGAAAATCTCCGGGATCGACATGCCCGCCGCCGCCTCGATCTCGGTATCGGCATCGGTGAAGGGCAGCCTCAGCCGCGCGGCCAGCCGCCGGCCGATGGTCGATTTGCCGGCGCCCATCATGCCCACCAGCACGATCGTCCTCGACCCCAGCACGGCCAGGATGTCGGCCTCCAGGGTCGGGAGCACAGGGAGCGGTGCGGCGCTGTCTGGCATCTAAAGCTCGGTCTCTCGGCGAATTTGCGGCGTTCCGGTCACCTATACTACCCCCGCCAATACCGTTGCCAGAGCCTTGCAACGGCTGAGGGAACATGATGGATGATGCCAATGGTTAATTCGCCGCCCGAGCCTTCGATATGCCGAGCCTGTTCCGCTTCCTGACGGTCCTCGCCGTGATCGGCGGTATCGGCTACGGGATCATTTTCGCACTGGCCAATTTTGTGACCCCGAAATCGCGGGAAATGACGGTGACGATCCCGCCGGATAAGTTCCTCAAGAAATAGCCGCTATGGTCCGGGGATGCGTTCCAAGACACGTTCCAGCACATCAGATGCCGGGCTGATCAGCCTGTTCCTCGACATGCTCGCGGCCGAACAGGGCGCGGGCGAAAACACGCTCGACGCCTATCGCCGCGACCTCGAAGACCTCTCCGAATTCCTCACCCATGCCGGCAAGAGCTTTGCCGGCGCCGACACCCAGACGCTGCGCGACTACCTCGCCGACCTCGACACCCGCGGTTTCAAATCAACCAGCGTCGCCCGCCGGCTCTCCTCGATGCGGCATCTGTTCCGATTCCTGCTCAACGAGCGCATCCGCAGCGACGATCCTGCCGCGATCCTCTCTGGCCCGAAGCGCGGCCGCAGCCTGCCCAAGGTGCTGTCGATCGCCGACGTCGACCGCATGCTGACGCGGGCCAAGGAACTCACGCAGACCGACGCCAAGCCGGCGCAGCGGCTGCGCGCGCTCCGGCTGCATTGCCTCTTGGAGGTGCTGTACGCCACTGGCCTACGCGTCTCCGAACTGGTCTCGCTACCGCTATCGGCGGCGCGGCGCGATGCCCGCATGATCGTGGTGCGAGGCAAGGGCAACAAGGAGCGGCTGGTGCCGCTGAACGAGGCCTCGCGCCAAGCGATGGCCGACTATCTCGCTGCGGTGCAAGTCATGAAGCCGGAGAAGAAGGCGGCGCCGTCGAAATGGCTGTTTCCCTCCTTCGGCGAAAGCGGCCATTTGACCCGGCAGCACTTTGCCCGCGACCTCAAGGAGTTGGCGGCCGCTTCCGGCCTGGCGCCGCGGCTCGTCTCCCCGCACGTGCTGCGGCATGCCTTTGCCAGCCACCTCCTGCACAACGGCGCCGACCTGCGCATCGTCCAGACCCTGCTCGGCCATACCGACATCTCCACCACCCAGATCTATACCCATGTGGTCGAGGAGCGGCTGAAGAGCCTGGTGCGCGACCTGCATCCGCTGGCGGAGAAGGCTTAGCCCGGTCGATCCCCGGATTACGCTTCCAGGCCGGGCTATGGGTTACGCCTTGACTTCGGCGGCTTCTCACAGGAAAGAGCGTCACCGCTTGCGGTCAGCCCACGCGCCTCGGCTTTGGCTGCGTGTTAACTTGTTGAAGATACAAAACTTCTCTTCCAGACCCCAGACCCGCTTCGCCGCCCGCCAGGTTCCTTCCTATATTGCCGTAATGCCGGATCAGATGCGCAGTTACCTCGACTTCGAAAAACCCGTCGCCGAGCTTGAATCCAAGATCGACGAATTGCGCGCGCTGGCAGCGTCCGGCAGCGACATCGGCGACGAGATCGCGCGGATCGAGGAGAAGGCCGGCCAGGCGCTGGCCGACCTCTATGCCAACCTGACGCCCTGGCAGAAGACGCTGGTGGCGCGGCACCCGCAGCGACCGCATTTCACCGATTTCGTCAGCGCGCTCATCACCGAATTCACGCCGCTGGCCGGCGACCGCAAATTCGCCGACGACGAAGCCCTGCTCGGCGGCTTCGGCCGCTTCCGCGGCGAGAGCATCTGCGTGATCGGCCAGGAAAAGGGCGCCTCCACCGAGAGCCGGATCAAGCACAATTTCGGCATGGCCCGCCCCGAAGGCTACCGCAAGACGGTCCGGCTGATGGAAATGGCCGACCGTTTCGGCATCCCGGTACTCTCGCTGGTCGATTCGGCCGGCGCCTATCCCGGCATCGGCGCCGAGGAGCGCGGACAGGCCGAAGCCATCGCGCGCTCGACCGACGCCTGCCTGTCACTGGGGGTGCCCAATGTCGCGATCATCACCGGCGAGGGCATGTCGGGCGGCGCGATCGCGATCACCACGGCCAACCGCGTCCTGATGATGGAGCACGCGATCTACAGCGTGATCTCGCCTGAGGCGGCATCCTCGATCCTGTGGCGGGACGGCACCAAGGCGCAGGAGGCCGCCAACAGCATGAAGATCACCGCCCAGGACATGCTGCGATTCGGCGTGATCGACGAGATCCTGAAGGAGCCGCCGGGCGGCGCCCATCGCGATCCCGCCGCCATGATCGCATCCACCGGCGATGCCATCGCCCAGGCTTTCAACGACCTACGAAATCTTGATGCGGACGCGATCCGCAAGCAGCGCCGCCAGAAGTTTCTCGATATCGGCCGCAAGCTCGCCTAGCTAACCGGCAATCGCGGCATTTTGCTCCAGGTCTGCCGGTTTGGCCGCAATTCGGCCCCGGGGCCGGTCTTTAACTCTTGCTTGACCATGCCTGTCATGGTTCCGGCCCGCCGGGCCCCGTTCAGGTTGCGGGTGGGAAGTCCAAAGGTTAGTATTTTAACGATCGCTTCAAGGCATAAGGGTTGATTTGGGGTTGCCCGAAATGCCCGGTGGGTGTGGAGCTTGGACTTGAATCACCGCACGCTGGTTCGCGCGCTTCTGGCCTCGGCTGCCCTTGCGGCCGCTGTATTGCTCGCCGGTTGCAATAGCGACGACATCTCACTTGCATCGAATGCCAAGGCCAACCAGCCGGTGCCGCCGAAGCTGGTCGCGGCAATCACCGAAAAGGACATGGATCTGCAGTCGCCGATCCTGATCCGCCTGTTCAAGCAGGAAGCCGAGCTCGAAGTCTGGAAGCAGGACCGCTCCGGCAGGTTCGCGCTCTTGAAGACCTATCCGATCTGCCGCTGGTCCGGCGATCTCGGTCCGAAGATCCGCGAGGGCGACCGCCAGGCGCCGGAGGGCTTCTATACGATCAGCCCGGGCCAGATGAACCCGCAATCGGCCTACTACCTCTCCTTCAACACCGGCTACCCCAACGCCTTCGACAAGGCGCTCGGCCGCACCGGCTCACAGTTGATGGTGCATGGCGACTGCTCCTCGCGCGGCTGCTACGCGATGACCGACGAGCAGATCGCGGAGATCTATTCGCTCGGGCGCGAGTCGTTCTTTGGCGGCCAGAAGGCATTCCAGTTGCAGGCCTATCCGTTCCGGATGACGCCGGTGAACATGGCCAAGCACCGCAACAACCCGAACATGCCTTTCTGGAAGATGATCAAGGAAGGCTACGATCATTTCGAAGTGACGAAGCAGGAGCCGAAGGTCGACTTCTGCGAGAAGAAATATGTCTTCGACGCCGCCAAGCCGCCGGGCGCCACCCGCGATCCGGTGTTTGATGCGTCCGCCAAATGCCCGGCCTATGTGATTCCTGACCAGATCGCCGAAGCGGTCCGCCAGAAGCAGCAGGAAGAGGCGACCGAGGTTGCCAAGCTGATATCCAAGGGCACGCCGGTGGCGCGGATAAACACCGGCATCGACGGCGGCATGAACAAGATCTTCGCCTCCAAGCTGCCGGAGGGCAGCACCGGCCTCTCCGAGGGTGGCGACAGCCAGAGCCTGCAATCACTGTCGCTGGCGCGCGCGCCCGGCACGATCCCGTCCACCGTCAATCCGCCGAAGCCGAACCTGGCGCAGCCGGAAGAGCCGGTGGTGGCGGTGTCGACGACGTCGGCGACGTCATCGGCCCGCGTCGCTTCCGCCACGCAGTCGGGTGAGCAGTCGGAAGGTCTCTTCTCCAGCATCGCCCGCAAGGTCGGGATCGGCGCCACGGCCGACGCCAACGCCGCCGCCACCAGCGTGCCGCCCTCTGCACCGGCCGCCGCCGCGAAGCCCAAAGCTACTGAGGCCAAGACTGCTGCTGAGGCCAAGGCTGCTGAGATCAAGCCTGCTCAGACCAAGTCGCAACCGGTCGTTCGCGTCGCACCGAAGCCCACCGAAACCAAGCTCGCTGCCGCCAAGCCGGCGCTCAAGCCGACCGTCACCGATGCGCCGGCCACCTCGACCGCCGCAGCCGCGCCGGCCGCCAGGGACACGCAGCTCTCCGGCTCGCAGCCGATCGTGCAGCCAAACTCCTTCGACAACCGCTTCGGAGCGATGAAGTAGGCGCCCGCGCAGCGAGGGGCCAGCGCTTTCTCCTGCCGTCATTGCGAGCAAAGCGAAGCAATCCATGCCTCGGCAAGCGGCGCGATGGATTGCTTCGCTTTGCTCGCAATGACGTGCGGAGAGTTCTGATTCAAATGTCAAACAGCGATTCCGTAGGATGGGTAGAGCGCAGCGAAGCAATCCATTTCTCCGCAAGTGGCGCGATGGATTGCTTCGCTGCGCTCGCAATGACGGGGATGGATTCTGATTCAACTTTCAAACAGCGTGAGGACGTGAGTTCGCGTTCTCGCGGCATTCGCTGCCCGAGCTCTGCGTCACGTTCCACCCTCCTCGATATCAGAGGGCGCAGGGAAAGCCGGGTGCTGGTTGCACCCGTGGGTCCCGTGCAACAAAAAGCAC
>NZ_JCAMOT010000029.1:0-105733 GCF_059512425.1 Bradyrhizobium sp. Leo78 | reverse complement strand
AATCCGACGGCGGAATGGGTTGCACGTCAAATCACGGAGGCATTTCCTTGGGATGAGGCTCCGCACTACCTCATCCGTGATCGCGACCGGATCTATGGCAGCGTCGTCACGCGCCGATTGCGCGCCATGGGCGTCCGGGACAAGCCTACCGCACCAGCCTCGCCTTGGCAGAATGGCTTTGCCGAACGGCTGATCGGATCGATCCGGCGTGAGTGTTTGGACCACGTCATTGTTTTGGGCGAGGCGCATCTGCGTCGAGTCCTGCAATTCTACGCCGACTATTACAATAACGTCAGAACGCATCGATCCTTGAACAAGGACGCGCCGATTTCTCGCCCGGTTCAGCGAACCGGTGCGATCAGTTCACGCCCCATCCTGGACGGACTTCATCACCACTACGCCCGAGCTTAAGTTTTCGGTACACACAGGTAAGTGCCGAAATCTGTCCGAATGCGTCCCGCTCGCTTGACGCGCAGGGCGTCAAGATTGAAATTATCCCTTCAGTGAAGTTGCGCGGGTAGCGTCGTGGAAGATTTCTACAGGGGCTTCGCGCAGCGGGCGCGCGATTTGGCCGAAAATGCGGACCCGTTCACCAGGCGGCGGCTGCTCGACCTGGCCCAACGATACGACCTGAAGAGCAGACCAGGATCCGGAGGCGGTCGGTCCATCCCGCCCCCGCGTGCGACGCCGCCCACCGTCCTGTTTTCCGGCTCCGGCGAAGCTTGACCAATCCATC
This sequence comes from Bradyrhizobium sp. Leo78, assembly GCF_059512425.1. Taxonomy (NCBI): domain Bacteria; kingdom Pseudomonadati; phylum Pseudomonadota; class Alphaproteobacteria; order Hyphomicrobiales; family Nitrobacteraceae; genus Bradyrhizobium; species Bradyrhizobium sp. Leo78. The sequence goes on along the minus strand of NZ_JCAMOT010000029.1, from coordinate 104,997 downwards.
CCGGTAACTTGGTCCGATCGCGGCCCGCGTCGGTTTTCCGTGTCTTCCAGCGACCGAGTCGACTGTTCACCGACTGTCTTAGTCGGTCCAGAGGCCACCTCACCGCCCACGCTTTGCATTCTATTGGGATGCTGATGTGACGCGTCCGGATCCGGGTCGCCGACCTGCCACTCGGCGGCACGAAGGTGGCACAGCGAGCAGGCTTCCGCGCGAATGGTGGCTCGAAAATCGAGCTGGCATTGAGACCCAGTTCACACGGGTCCGCGTCCCGTTCCTCTATGCTTTTGTCTCGCGTTCTTCAAAGGAGACAGATGATGGCCACCTTGGCGGGGGCGCTCTCGCGCGTCACCCGCGCGGAAACCGACGTCGAGGACCTGAAGGCCGTCGCAATCTTCTGCGGCACCGGTCTGCTGCTGTCCCTTGTAGTGGCCATGGCCTTCGGCCTCGCGCTTGGGCCCGAGCTGTTCTGAAGGAAAGCAGCCAGACGGACTTGCGGCCTCCTCGGGCATTCGATGCAGACGCTTCCTCACGCGTCACCCTATGCTTCCGCCAGCGGGCTTCCTGAGCCTGAGCGCATCCAGCACGCGCCATTTCGATCTCCTCCACTTTCTCGTCGTGCTCCCGCTTCGCCTCGAGGGCTACCTCCGCTTACCCTCTGTCGCGACCTGCACGCCTGTTCGTCCGTGAGCCTCCTGACGTCGCTCGGCCTCCCGCCGAGCGTTGTTCCTTCCGGTCGCGCCTTGCCCGCGAGCCTTCTCATCGACCTTGCTCAGCCCGTTCGCAGCGTCAGCCTGACGTTTCTTGAGGCGCCGCAGCCATCTCCGCGAGTCCCGGTCGGTCGGCAGACCGGCGCGCTCGGTAAAACAACCTCGCGATCCGACCCGCCGCCGGCGCATGACCCCGGGTGCGCAATCGCCGCACGGACGATCTCGGGGGCGCCGGTCTCCTGCGCGGCGCCTGATGGGGATTTGACGTCGCAGCGAAGGCCCCATTCGACCTCAACCGCAAGCTCAGACCACGACGCGTCAGTCCGAGCCGGTGGCGCAAAGAGACGCTTACCCATCCGTCAGGCCCTTCGTTTTTCATGGAGCCGGGAGTTAATCTGCGACATCAGGATCGGCCCAAGAGAAAACTCTCCAACTTCCGCTTTCCGCGTCAGCCCGCGCAAGTAGCCGCCGGCTGACCTAATCGCGGTCCCGCGCTGCAGGATACAGGCGACGACGACCGCCGCTTGCATTTCACCCAGGACGGTTTGCGCCTCCTCCCAGGCGCTAGGACTGATCCCAAGCATGGATCGAACGACCGCCGCCGTCGCCAAGAAATCGCGCCAGTTCGAAATCCCACCCTTGGCATAGTCGACGATGTCCGGGCACGCACTCAAGACCATTCCTAACGGATACGCCGCTTCCCCGACTCGCGATGGTTGAGGTTTTGGCTCAGCTCCCGCCGCCCTGCCTTCTGGAAGGCTAGGTTCAAGATCAATAGGTGAGTCTGGATTTGAATTCTGTATGTGGCGCTCAGAATGGGACTCATTGGCGCCCGGATTCCTGGATTTGACATGTGCTTCCAGAAGATTGAGGACGTCGTCAGCTAGTTGCGACAACTCGTCAGCGATCGGCTCGAGCTCTTGGCGGGTCGCAGTGCGCGGAATCTGAGCGACCATTGCGCGGAAGGCGGCATGCACTTCCTGCCAATCGGCCGGCCCCTGCCCTGCCCTTCGCGTTGGAACGCCTTCCTCGATGCCGGTTGCAATCATCTTCGCGATGTCGCGCCGGCACAGCGTGATCCGTTCCCGCACCAGCTTGAGTGCACGGGCCTCGGCTTCGATATCAGCCGCCAGGCTCTCGAATTCTTCCGAGCGCACGACGAGCGGTGACAGATCGAAGCCGAAGGCGAGCTCGATTTCGCCAGCATCGTCCTTCCGCGCATAGCGCTTGCCATTTGGACTGTCGCGCCGAACGATCAGCCCCGCATCGACCAGCACAGCGAGGTGGCGTCGCAGTGTCGATGCCGGCATGCCGTGCGCCCGCCGACTGAGCTGATGGTTCGACGGGAAGACGATCAGATCATCCTCTCCTGTGAGCGCAGTCTCAGGATGGAAGGTCAGGAGCGCGTTCAATACCGAGAGGGAGCGCTCCGACACGCCTAGGCGCGGCCGTGCCGTGCAGATGGCGTGGAAGACCTTCCATTTGTGCACGATCTTTTCGGGACGGCGTTCTGTTGCGACCATTTGGCTTGCCACATGGGCAAGCGTCAACGATCGCCGCCCGAAGGGCGTCGTTGGAGAATGTGACTGCATGTCTTTGCCTCAGCTGGGCAAAGGAAACCTGCTCGCCGAAACGACGATAAAATCGCGTAGAAACTCTTGACTGCGATTCGCGAAAGTGATTCTCTGTCAGTCGCCAAACTTGAAGAGAAGGGCTTCCGGAACTCCGTTTCGGGGGCCTTTTTCTTTTGCCTTGTCTGCTCCTAGTTGGTGTTTACGGGACGAGGCCGTCAAGCCTCGGTAGTTTCCTGACCGCCGCTCGTTTTGGAAAAGGCGTCGAACAGCGCCGGGAGTTGGTCGACAAGAAATGCTGCAAATGTCGCCGAGACATTCTTGTCGAGGGTAAGCTTCAATTCGCGCTCGGCCTGACGCACGTGCGCAATCTTATCGCCGGATGCGGAAAAGACCGGCTTCTCTTCCGAACCCTTCGATGTCCCCGCAGAAGATGGACGGCTTGCCGCTGTGAATGCTGCAAGAAATCGGGCGTCGGTTTCTCGCTCCGCAAATTTCGGTTCAGCGATCGCCGCTCTGACACGTTTGAGCGCCGCGGCATCCTTGATCAATTCAGCGAATGACTGCCACCGGCCGCGGCCAACTTTCGGAGCCTTGCCGATTGCTTGAACAACTTCGGCTGGAACCGATCGAGCGACAGCAAGGAGTTTTGAGGCCTCTGCCCGATCAATCGACAACGCATCCTGCGCGATTGCTCGGCTATGCCCGGCATCTTCGATATGCATCGCGAAGGTGGCGCGCTCAATGAAGCTCAGATCTTCGCGTTGTGCGTTCTCGAGTCCTTGCGCCACGACCAGCGCTTCATCTGACAACGCGCGCAGGATCGCTTTGACCGGAATGCCCAGTTCGCGTGTGGCGCGGACGCGGCGATGACCATACGCACTCTGGTAGCGCCCTTTTGCTTCAGGATGCTCCCGAACGAGAATGGGTACCTCTTGACCACGCTGTGCGATCGACTGCTTAAGTGACTCGAACGAGCTATCATCCTGGTCGCGAAACCGGTCGGCTAGCGGCGACGGATCGATAAGCGAGGGGTCGATTTCAAGGATCACAGCCCCGGATGCAATTTTGTCGCGCAGCTCCTCGTTCTCTTTTTCGACTTCGGAAAAAGAGTCTTTCAACGAGCGGACCGAGCCGGACGAGACCCGCGGCAGGGCACCGGGCATGTTGTCAGCTGACAACGCAGTTGATTGCGGGGCCGTGAAAAGGCTCTTGATAGTGTCAGTACGTTTGCTCATCGCCCCCACACCTTCTTGAGAAGTTGCGCGATTTCGGCATTGACCGCGTCGACCGATTCCAACGCCCGGTCGTAGGCGCCCCGCCCTACGGCACCGCGCTCCAGCTCATAAAGTGACTGCTTGGTGAGACCAGCATTGGCGATCGCGGTCGATTTCCACACCGTGGCCTGGAGCACATCCGATCCAAAAAGGGTCCGGAGGAGCGCCACAATTTGAGCTTCGGGCACGTCATTGGGATCGTGACGCGTGATGACATACCGGATGAAATCGTGATCGAGTCGCCCGCCAGCCTCCTCGATGACCGACATGAGGTCCGACGTCATGAGGAGAAATTGGCTCATGGATGCGACATCGACCATCTGAGGATGGATGGTCACGAGCATCGCGGTCGCCGCGTTTAGCGCGCCCATCGTCAAGTAACCAAGTTGGGGTGGGCAGTCGATGACGACGACGTCATAGTCGTCGGCGACCTGGTCGATGGCGCTGGCGACACGGCGAAAGAAGAGGTCGTGTCCGCGTTCACGCCGCTCGACCATTGCTCGAGGCGTGGTGTGCTCGAACTCCATAAGCTCGAGATTGCCTGGCACGAGACCTATCCCGTCGAAATAGCTCGGCCGAACGACCTCGCGCATTGGCCGCCGGTGTTCGTCATATCGTATGGCGCCGTAGAGGGTTTCGTTCGCCGCGATGTCAAATTCGGGTTGGTAGCCGAACATTGCTGACAGGGAAGCCTGCGGATCGAGGTCAATCGCGAGGACCCGAAAGCCGGCAAGGGCGAGGTATTGCGAAAGATACAAGGCCGTCGTTGTCTTGGCAGAGCCGCCTTTGAAGTTCGCGACGGTGATGATTTGGAGCTTGTCACCAGGGCGGCGGCGCGGGAGAAATTCCAGTGCTTCTCGCGGCCGAGCGGTGGCGAGATACCCGCGCAACTCATGAATCTGGGCCAAGGTATAAGATCGGCGTCCGCCAAGGCCCGTCGCTGGGGTCGGTCCCAGTCCGTCGAGAGAGAGCTGCCGAAGGTACCCATCGGACACACCCGCAATTCGCGCAACCTCCCCTGAGGTGAACGACCGAAGCGATTTGCTTGCTGAAGGCGGGAATAGCGTCGTCGCGAGCGAGCGAAGCTGGCCGGAAAGAATGCCGGCATGCCGAGAGATCCGCGCAGACGCAGTCTCGCTCATCGTAACCGAATCTTCCGCTAGGATCGCCATTTGCCTTCTCAAGACGGTTTCTACGCGTCAGACGCCTAATCTCCGTCTTGAGAGATGGCCACGATTCTATGATTTGAGCAAGAAATAAAGGGTTAACGAGTTCTTAACGCTCGATGGCATGCCCAACAGCGAGCAGCGGCTTTTTGGACGCATCGCGATGTTGTTGTCAGTTGACAACAACAGCCCCAGCCGGTAGAGCCTTTACTATAGCGTGAGTCGGCTGGGCTGCGCGGGTCCCCGAGCGTCATTTTGTACCTCACCACTTGCTTCACCGATCGGTGTTGCTATCGTACGGATGCGCCGACGCCTCCGTCCTGCGCAGCAAAACCCCCTCGTTTCTGGCGTCCAGGTCGGCGCGCACTGCCGTTTGACGAGCGGTTGATCCATGCCGCGCGGGCGTCGCTATTCCCCGTTTCCCAGCAGGTCGTTGCCCCGGAGGATCGCATTCCTCAGAACGTACTGTGGGCTCGCACCCGATGCCGAGGGCCGAAGGCCGCACCAAAAGCGCCCTCCCCGTCTCGTTGAAGCGCCGGAGCTGGATGGCGAACGGCGGGAAGTGTTCGCTAGCTCGAGCGGCACGCTGGGCTATCTATCGCGGTGTGGATCGACGCGCCACTGCGGCCCTAAGCTGGGCCGCCGCTTGCCAAGGCAACAGCGAGCCCACACGGTCGCAGGTCTCCGCCAATAAGCCGAACGAACAAGCGTCGAATAATCGACCGAGTGCATTCCGGGTCATTCGCGCTTGCTGTTGCGCTGCCGGCTATGCCGAGCCCCGAACCACCAGCCGCAAGGCCGACCAACACCTAGCGCTGCGGGGGCCCCTCCTCATCGGCGGCACATGCGATCTGTTTCGGCGAAGGAAGCCAATGCCAAGTCGGGCCACCACCTTAACCGGCACGGCCGTGCGGCGGATCGACCTCGCGCCGGGCCGGATCCAATCTTAACGCCTGGCGTCCGGATACCCCAGATACCATCGCGAGCCTTCGAGTTCGAGGCGCGCACGCCGCATCGGATCCCTTCCTGGACGAGACGTTTCGATCGCAGGGGGACGTCGTCCCATCGGGGACGCCGCACAAATTGTTGTCAGCTGACAACATCCCCCTTAGTCCGGACCCGCCCAACGGGCTGGCGGCGTCGTGGTCGGGCAGGCGGAGGCACCGCCGGATCTTGGATGATCACGGTCGGCATCGGGGGTCGAGCCATGACCGTGGATCGTCGGGAAGAACCAGCCGAAGAGCAGGCTGAGCTCACGCCTCGATCCGGCCTGTCAGGAAGTTGATCCTCAGCATCCAGCGTCGGAACGCCACTCCATCGGCGGGCAGCAAGGCGGATCTACAATCCAATCTCGCGGAGTTGGGTAACGCCGAATGCGGCCGATCGGGAGGCGGAAAGTCGCCTCGCACTCCGGTGCTAGGTAGTAACCTGCCGCTGGAGCCCTGTTGTCAGCTGACAACAAGCGCCTAGGCCTACTATGGAATGGATGTTGTCAGCTGACAACACTCTGTGCCTTCCAGCCGCCGACGCGCGCCCTTCCAATCCTCGTCGACCCACGCCCTGATGAATTCAGGAGCTGGGACCAGGTTGTCCCCGGCCCGAGTCCGGTCGAGGTCATGGCGTGTGGTCTTGATGGGAAACAAGGCCCGAAGGCGAGAAGGTGGCATTCATAGAATGCTAACCATAGAAATCTCCGGCCTCCGTGCGCTTTACGACCTTCTCCATCCGATTTCGCGAGAATACCCGGCCTTCACGCGGTGTATCCGGAATGTTATATAAGGATACACGATACGCGCTAGAGGAGCGCCGCATGGCCTTCCATATCAAGAATCCGGAGACTGACGCGCTGGCCCGCAGGGTCGCGGCGCTGAAGAAAATCGGGCTGACCGAGGCCGTGCACACGGCACTCGCCCATGAACTCGAGCGCGAGCAGGGCAAGCCGTCATTAGTCGACCTGGGCGTCCAGTTTTGTCGCGATTTGAAGGCAAAGGGCAATCCGCAGAGCGGCAAGCCTGCTGACAAGGCGTTCCGCGACAGCCTGTACGAGGATTCCTGATGTTCATCGACGCTTCGGCGCTCACCGCGATGCTGACCGACGAAGACGAGGCGCGCGAGTTGCTGGCGCGCGTGCAGCAAAGCACAACCCGGCTGACCTCGCCGCTGGCTGTGTGGGAGGCGGCGATTGCCATCGCCCGCGTGCTCGATCTGCCGATCGCCGCGGCGGCCGAAGCGGTCGAGAGCTATCTCGCACTGATGGAAATCAAAATGGTGAACGTGGCGCCCGAAACAGCCCGCATCGCGCTCGACGCCTTCGACCGCTTCGGCAAGGGCCGACACCCGGCGCGGCTCAATTTCGGGGACTGTTTCGCCTACGCCTGCGCTCGATATCTTGGGGAACCGTTAATGTTCAAGGGCGCCGATTTTCCGCAGACCGACATCGAGGCGGCCTGACAAGTGCTACTATCGGAGCGAGCCTCAGTGTGGCAGAAGTAATGAACGCCGATTCGCGGCGAAGCCACCGAACCGAGGCGAGGAAGGCAGCCCGATAGCCGTGACGACAGTCGATCTGATCCACGAGGACATCTGAGCGCTGACGGGGCCGACGGCCTCCGGAAGAGGGCAGGGGAGCTGCCAGCGGCGCATCTTCTCGGCGGTTTGGCGCCGACCGGCGGCTAGCCCGGCTTGAGGTCGCCAGAGCTCGTTGATTTGCGAGGCGAATCCAATCCTGGACGGTCCGGAACCGACATCGCTATGACGGAAGCGAAACCCGCGTTAGCTTCCGTTTCGCTGGTTCCCATTAAGGTTATCAGGACCTTGCTGCCCACCTACAAAATCCCCGATCCGCTGCCCTGGGCCCAGCTCGTCGGGCCGCTCGCCGCCGCCGAGGATGCTGTGGCCCGCTTCGACGAGCGGCTGGCCAAAAGCCCAATCCGCGACGGCGCAATCAGCCGGACACACTTCACCGATGCCTGCGCCAGTCTGTGGCTGGACGGCGAACTTGTCCACCTCGATGACCTCGTTCTCCACGACGCCGGCATGGACGTTCGCGCTCCAACCCATGAGCTGACTCGCGCCCACGCCGTGCTGCGCGCCCGTCGGCGCATCGCCGAGGCGAAGCCCGATTGGGCGCTGTCAGCTACCGGACTCGCCAACCTGCGCGGCAGGGGCGAGCGAGAAGAGGAGACAGGCAATCGGAAGGAAGGCGAGGGAAATTTTGAGGTCGGCGACGACGCCGAGCGGGAGGAGGCGGGTCTCGAATTGCCCCTCGGTGTCCATGAGACCGATCCCCATCTGGCCGCCGCTTTCGACGCGGTCGACGCAGCGAACGCCAGGGCGGAGCGCAGGCTTGCCGACCAGACTCGGTTTCGGCCGGATCGGGATTCTCTCATCTACGATCCCGACTGGGATGAGGAGGGACGCCTCGATCACTGGCGCGATGTGGTCAACCAGACTCGCGGCTTGCCGCCGACCCTGGCGGGGGCGATTGCCGCCGACGCCTGGGGTGAGATCGAACCGCTCGAGCACGCGCCTTGGCTCGGCCGCCTGCTCGCCGCGGCATTGTTGAGGGACCGCGGCAAAACGCGCTCGCATCTGCCGTGCCTGCATGCCGGACTGAAAAGCATTCCGCGTGAGCGGCGGCGGCCACGCGACGCCGCGGCGCGTTTGGTCGTGCAACTCGAGGCCATGACTGCCGCCGCCGAGTCTGGCCGCAAGGACCACGACCGCTGGCTGATGACCAGAAATCTGCTCGCCCGAAAACTTGCCGGCCGTCGCGCCACTTCAAAACTGCCGGCTCTCCTCGACTACGTGCTGACGAGGCCGATCGTCTCGGCGGGCATGATCGCGGCGGAACTCGGGATCACTCCCCGAGCTGCCCAAAACCTGGTGGCCGAGCTCGGGCTGCGCGAGGCGACCGGGCGGGGACGCTACCGGGCGTGGGGCGTCCTGTAGAGGCGAAAGTCCGTGCTGTGAACGCTCGGCAGAAAGGCCGTCTCGTCCAGATGAAAAAGGCACCAACAAAAATGCCGCGCGGTTGAAATCCGGCGCAGCGGCCGTTTCCAGCGCCCGAAGGTGTGACGAAAGCTCCGGTCACGCTTGAGACGCTGACCGAGGCCTTTATTCAAGCGGAGTGCGCGCGGGGGACGAAGGCTTAGTTTGATATTACTTATCGTAGCCGACTACGATAGAAGCATCAAACCGAAACCTGCGGGACCTTAGAATAGTCCGTATTATCGTAGCACGGCTACGATACACCGGGATAAGCTGAACAAGCTCTATACCCATCTGGCGCCCGGGACGCCGCTGACCTCCGATGAGTTCGCCGCCCTCGGGATCTCAGCCGACTTGCCGTCCATTATGTCCGTGCCGGCTAATTACAATGGCTGGCCCGCGGCGTGTATTGCCGGCCGAACGATCCGCCCGCCTTGCACCCGAGCCTCGTCCTGCTGCAGCGGAGCTTCGAAGGATTGCATGTCGGCGGCAAGTCCGCGCTCGACTGGCACGGCATACGGCACTACCTGTCCCAACGGCCTGTCCTCCACGTCTATGGCTGGAAAGCGGGACGGCTTCCGGAGTGGTTCACCGAGCATTTCCCAGCCGGGTACCACCGCAAGCGACTCTTCAAGGAAGAGCCCGGAGCGCAGCTTCATGTCGCCCTTCGAGAACCGCAAGGGCGGCCCACTCGTCTCGGCGCCGGAACGCGCATTGCTGGAGGTGCTAAGCGAAGTCGGTGTCCGGCAGCCGCTGCACCAGCGTCAAGACCGTCCGCCTGTGCTCGCAACTCGGCCGCGAACTTGCCCAGCCCTAGGCCAGCAAGCTCGATCCGTCTCAGTTGCCCAAGGGCAGCGACAGTGCCTGGGTGTCACGCTCCGGTGATGGGCTCCTGGTGCTGAAGCCTTGAACCAAGTCTACCTAGACAGCGCACGGTTGCTGACACGCGTGGCGCCGCTGGTGCTCGTCGACGATACGTTCGCACCCAAGGGCAGCACGGCGATCAACCTGTTCGTGCGCGACATGCCGCGGCTGTCGGTCAATCTGGTGTTTCCCTTCCAATGCGCGCGAGACGCTCCAGGCGAATCTCGAAATCCGGATGGCGTCGCTCGAAGACGTGTATGGGCGGCAAGCTGGTCGCAGCGATGGACCGGCAGCATCCCTGCGATCTGTACAACGTCATGCAGCTTCGTGCGCAGAAGGGTTGGGAAGTCGGAAGGCGTTCGGCGCGCTCCGCCGCTCGCAAAAAGGATCCAGCTGGTCGCATGATACAGTACGGAGCCCGCCTCAATCGTCGTTGGTAAGTTCGTCGGGCCACATCTGCGCGCCATGGAGCACGCGCAAGGTGCGAACGGTATCACCATCAACCAGGTACGCCGCAAACATAAGTTGTACGCGGAATGACCAACTTGCGCGTGCCAGCGACACGCCCCGGCCGGCCGCTATCCGGAAAGTCGAGCAGGCGCCCCGCGGCATTGGCAATCTGTTCATCGACATGAACAGCGGCACGAGGATTCTCGGCCTCGATCTAGCTGAAAATGCCGTCGCGATCGGACAACGCGAAGCACGACCAGACGAGTTTCACCGTTCCTGCTCCGGTGCTTTTCGAAGCGCAGCGGCACGGCGTTGTGCGAAATGCGCTTCGACCTCGGAATCATCGATATCGGGCCACGTGTCGGCCAACGCCTGGCGCACCTTCTCACGAAACCAGGTATCGTAAGCTTGGCTGTTGCTCACGAGTTCCAGCGGAAGCATCCCTTCATTGGCCGTGCGCGTCAGCAGGATCCGCACGGCATCGGATACCGTGAGACCCATGTTTTCCAGAACCGCAGTGGCCTTTTCCTTCACGTCCGCATCGATGCGCGTTTGGACCAAGGCATTCGAAGCCATAGCGACCTCCTTATTCACAGCTGAATGTAATACATTTGAATGACATGCACCAGAGACTGCCACGGACCCGTGACCCGCGGCTGTGACAGCGGCCAAACGGCCCCGCCTTTCGGCGGGGCCGTTGCCGCGGGCCCTCAATCCCGATTCGGGCGGGACCAGATGAGCTGGAGGCCGTCCTGGCCCTCCACCTCGATCAGGGTGGCATGATCGGAGCCGGGAAGCTCGGATCGTCCAGCTTGACCGAGAGGTAATCGCGCTCGGTGTCCCTGGCGATCTTCTGCCAAGCCGCTCCCAGCTCTACATTGCCGGCGAAGATGCGGAAGTGCAGTCCCTTGTCGGAGGGGTTCTCGACCCGAACCAGCTTGGCGGTGGCATTGAGAGCGAGGGTGCGAAGCGGATCTTCCTGCCAGGGCCAAACAGCCGCACTGTAATTATTAGCTCCCTTGATCGTCGGCGCAGTGAGCGGCCCAGTGAGGTCCGGCCTGAACGTTTGGTTACTTTGCTAGGCCTCAGGGATCGATTATCAACCGTCGCTCCTCAACAGCGGCGCTGAGATAGAGATGGACTGGCTGGGTTTTCTGGGTTTTCTGAAGCTTGTGCTGTCAGTCGGTACGGTAGTTTGCACCTGTTTGGCTGGGATCAATTGGGCCAGATCGGCGTCAGTGAAAATCCCCAACCTGACTGCAGGCACGAACTGGGACGGCAGCGGACCGTACCCGGAGGCGCTCAAGCAGCAGGGTCGACTCAATGCTCGAGCAGCCTTCTGGGCGTGCTTCGCAGCAGCCTTCCAGGCCGCCGTGTTCATCTGGGAAACTGTGGCCGGTCTTCTATCGCCCCACTGATGCAATCACGAGGAGCGCTGCTAGAGAAGATCGCATAGGCAACCATGCCTGGTCGTTTCTGGTGCGAAACGTGCAGTAACGCCTGCTCACGCAGACGAGCCGGGCTTGACATCCGTACGGTCTCCATCGCGGGACTCTCCTCACGATGATCATCAAGCGGATCGACTTTACCCTCTCAAGGCTGAAACAGGGGTTCGATTGACGTACGGCAGCATCGGATTCACTGACCCAGCTGACCACGCTGGCTTGGTAGACAGCGTCCGCATATGTGGGCCTCAAAGGCGCCGGACGCCACTTGGCTGCCATGCTGTGATCGGCCGTATGAACGTAACGTCCGGCCAGAAGTTCGATCATCCGACTTCCATCAAAATAGACGTAGTCCTTTGCGAGAATCCTGGTTAGTGCGCGGCGCGGTCCAATCTGGATTGTTCGCTTTCATGCTGGGGAATTCGACATTGCCACTTGGCTATGGCCGGCCATTTGTCCGGCAACTGTGACCGGGCAAATCGCGTGGCTTTTCACGGTCGGAACGCGGGGACTTCTGGAGCGATACTTATTGCACGTTTAGTTTACAATGATCCGGTCATTGGAGGCGAGCAATGGATTTCGGTGGGGGCGCCAAGAGAGATATTGCCGTCCATGAGGCCGGCCATGCCGTTGCCCGCGTTCTGTCGATAGGTCGCGTAGGCATCACCAATGAAAACGCGATCCGGTGGATCGAAATGGAGGAGGGCACTCCACACTGCTCCGTGTTCGAGCTGCCCCTTAATATGCCCGGGCTTAAGGAGTTCGGGGAGCGCGAAGGCATCAGGGAAGGCACCCGGCGGACGGTGGAGCAATGGCGCAAGCTATTTTCGTATATGGGCATCGATCCACTGGAATGGGCGAGCGTGCGAGTTTTTGAGCTTACCGCCGGGGCGGCGGCACAAGCAAAATTTATAGACGCTTCCTTTCATTTGGTTTGGCATGATTACGGGTGCAGCGATGACCGTCAGAACGTCATCGAGACTTGTCAAAGGATCGGCTTGAACGGATCAGAGGCAACAAGGCTCTTCGCAGAGCAAGCTGAACAAGCATGCATCGCAATGGATAACACCGACGTGTGGCGCGCGGTGCTAGCTTAGCGCTGCGAATGCGGCGCCTCGATGCGGCTCGCGAAGGAGCCACGGGTCGGCAGGTCCTGACGCTGCCGCTTCTCGCCGCACGCCTTGCCGGTGGCTTCGTTTCGCCAGCCTCGCACGAGGTCTTGTACCTGGCTATCAGGCAGGCGCTCGAGGCGGGCGGATACGAGGACATTGGCAAGGTTTCCGAACTGCCGGGGATGCCCGCGGCTGCGCTATCGGCGCTCCGGGACTGGTGGGACATGGAGGCCCCGGCTTCTTTGCCCGACAATGCCCGCCTTAGGGACTTTGTGTTGCTCGAACGCCGCGTCCGAGAGGAACTGCCGTCTGGAATGCTGACGCCTCCCGATTTGGTCAAAGCTGCCTTGGCGCGACTTCGTTTCGCTCCCAAGGTACTCGGCGCCGTCACTATTCAAGACGTCGCCAATATCCAGGCCGTTTGGTATCCGCTCATCCAAGCGCTCTGCGATGTCGTGCCGGTGCGATGGATTGCATCGCAGCACAGCCGGCGCGACTGGTTCTCTGGGGACACCCAAACGCGTCCTTCCGGCACAGCATTGCTTGGCTCCGCAGATCTCTGTGCCGATCCGCGAAACGAAGTGCGGGAATCATTGCGTTGGGCGCGCGCGCTTGTGGCAGACGGAAAAGCCGCGCCCCACGAGGTCGCCATTTCGGCTGCCTCGCCGTCGGCTTGGGACGATGCGTTTCTGGTTCTCTCGTGCGAGGCAGGGATGCCCGTCCATTTCACGCACGGCATTCCGGCGCTGGCGACCCGTGAAGGGCAGGCCTGCGCTGCACTCGCGGACATCCTTCTACGCGGGCTGTCTCAGGAACGCGTGAGGCTCCTATTTGCCCGGCTGCCGCGCGGCCCAGCCAAGGATAACTTGCCCAGCGACTGGGCTAAAGGCTTGCGACGAAGCGCGGCGCTGACCAGTCCGACGCTTTGGCGGCATGCTCTGGAGCAAACTCGAGACGAACGGGCAAATGGTGACCTTGCGGAACGGATCTTGTTGCCGATTCTCGAAGACTTGGCCGGCGGGATTGCGTTGGCAGAGGGAGTAGGTCGCCGTCTTTTGAAGGGGCAGGCGCTGAGCCTGTGGCGGGATGCTTTGCGCATGGCGCCCCCGCAGGCAATCGAGCTCTCCTTGCAGGCTCTTCGCGTTGCCGACGGACGCGAGCCGGGAAATTCTATCGCGTGGGGACCCGCCCGTCACGTGGCCGCGGCCCCGCGCGCACATGTTCGCCTCGTCGGGCTGGATGCGAACGCGTGGCCCAGACGGTCGAACGAGAACCCGTTGCTACCGCAACACCTGCTTGGGCAATTGCGACTTCCGTCCGCCGAAGCAGCAGAAACGGACCGGATGATGCATGACATCATCGTCGGCCAATCGACCAACTACTCGCTGTCACGTGCCTATAGGAGTGCGACTGGACCCTCAGCCCCTCGCTCTCAACCATCGCGCTTTCGGCGAGCTCGTTCACGCTCTTATTGCGGGCGTGTTGCGGAATGGCGCGCCAAAAAATACTGATGAGATTGAGATCGCCCTAGATCGAGAGGCGGCCCGTCTTACCGAAAGCTGGCTAATCACCAGAGCCGTTCCACCGGGCCTTCTCTGGCGTCATACAATGGAGATGGCACGCGAGAGAGCGCTGCGAGGACTCAAAGATGCAATCGATGAACCGCGAGGTAGGAGCTGGACCGAGCTTTCGTTTGGCGAACCCGATAACGGACCTCATCCGTGGACCACACTCTCGCCGGTCCAGATCGGAAAGACCGGAATTGTCTTCCGTGGACGAATTGATCGCCTTGACGAAGACGCGGCACGCGGCGCGGCAGTCGTCACGGACTATAAAGTTGGGACGGCGCCCGAGCGGAAGAAGCCAGTCGTGTTCGATCGTGGCGCAGAACTCCAGCGTGTCTTTTACGGCCTCGCCGTGCGGTCTCTCCTTGCTGATGTTCGGAGCGTGAGCTCGCAGCTGACTTATCTAAAGCACGACCCGGCGCGGACGTTAAGCCTTACGAACGAGGAACTTGAGAAGGCGATTGACCAGGCGGTCGCATTCACGGCCTCAGGCGTTCAGATGCAACGCAATGGCCAAATTGCGCCAGGACCTGCGCCTGTCTTCTTTGATCCGCTTGCTATCGCCCTGCCAGCCGAGCTCGATTTTTACCGTCGCGTAAAGCGTCGTCTATTTGCTGGAGCGAACAGCGCGCTAGACAAGCTTTGGAGTAGCCCGTGAGCGTGCCTGACCTCGATGCCCGCAGACGCGCGCTCACTGATTTTGAGACCAACATGCTGGTCGAGGCTGCGGCTGGCACTGGCAAGACGTCATTGATGGCCGCGCGCGTCGCGATGATGATCGCAAGCGGGATTGATCCTTCAAAGATTGCAGCGATCACCTTCACTGAACCGGCGGCGAGCGAGCTGGAGGCGCGGATACGCTGGACGGTCGAGGAGCTTCGCCACGGAAGGACGCCGCCCGCACTCGCCGGAATTATCTCACTGCCGTTAGACTCAGCAGAGCGCGCGCATCTTGATGAGGCAGCACCACGCATCGGAGAAATCACTGCCACGACCATCCACGGGTTTTGCCAAGGAATTCTTCGTTCGCACGGGATAGACGTGGGCCTCGATCCTGGTTCGCGTGTTGTGGACGCGATCATTGCCAATGCACTCTTTGACGAAGTGCTCGCGAATTGGCTGAAGGAGAGGCTGGTCCCTGACGAAACAGACGGCGGTCCCATCGGTGTCCTCGCCAAGGATGACCCGTTGGGGGTGGTCGAGCGGGTCCGCGAACTTGCCATCCTCCGGCGAGAGCATCGCAGCGCGACCGTGCCGGCGCCGGATTTCTCAACTCGCCCGGACAAAACTTTCGCGGAAGCCGTCTCTGCATTTGCCCGCTGGCATGTCGCGGGACCAGGAGATCCGTGGACGGCAGGTCTCATCGTGGATCTTGAACGCCTTTCTTCGTTCTTCGCAGGCGATCACGCCACCGCGGGCTTTTCCGCGTTGTGGCGCCTGACCCAGCCGCCCCGTATCGGCATGATGCGGCAAAGAAGCATCGACTTGCTGGCTTATGACAGGATGCGCGCTTGGAAGCAGAGTCTTGGCGAGACGGATGGACTGCGTCGCGCTAATGAGGCGGTCGAACACTTCGAGACGGTTCGCGCCGCGTATCGAACGTTGATTGGCTGCATTGCGCAAGGTCTGGCGCATGAACTGGCTGCGCATCTGACAGGGGTGATCGAGGCCTACGACCGGCGCAAGCGAGAGGCGGCCGTTCTCGATTTCGATGACTTGCTACGTCAGGCGCGGGCGCTTGTCTGCGAGAACCCCGATATTCGCGCTTGGCTCGCTGGCCGGTATGCCTACCTGCTGGTCGATGAATTCCAGGATACTGATCCCGTGCAGGCGGAGATCGTTTTCTGCCTCGCTGCGCGCTCGCAGCCAGCGACTTGGAGCAGCGCAAGCTTGCGCCCTGGAGCGCTCTTTTTGGTAGGAGACCCCAAACAGGCGATCTATCGATTTCGCGGTGCTGACATTGAGTCTTACGCTCTCGCGAAGTCCGTACTTGGAAAGGCCGGCAACGGCTGCGTGCTTTCTATCACCGCGAATTTCAGATCCCGGCCGGACGTCATCACGCACGTCAACCACGTCTTCAGCGACGTTCTTGGAAAGGCGGGACAACCGGGTTTCGTCCCGCTCGCACCGACCCTTACGCTGCCGCCACTGCCTATCAGTGCGGCGGCGAAGCTGACGATCGATGTGCCGCGTGATGCCAATGCGGAGGAACAGCGCGAAGCGGAGGCGGAAGCTGTTGCCAGGCTGTGCGCGCGCCTGATCGGCGCCCTGAAAATCCATCATCCGGATGGAACTGAGCGATACTTGCGCGCAGGCGACATAGCGTTGCTTGCCCCTACACACACCGATCTCTGGCGTTACGAACGGGCCCTCGAAGCGCAACGCATCGCGGTCGCCTCCCAGGCAGGTCACGCGCTCTTCCGGCGCCAGGAGCTTCAGGACATGCTCGTCCTGGTTCGTGCGCTGTCGGACCCGCTCGACACTCTGGCTTTCGGCGCGCTCATGCGAGGTCCCGTTGTCGGACTCACCGATGAAGACCTGCTTGATATTACGGCGGCTCTCTCGCCCGACCAAGATGGGCGCCGGCGCTTCCAGTTGCGGACCTCAGCGGACGAAATAGTCAACCCCCTCGCAAAGGATGTTCTGTTGAAGCTCCAGGCGCTGCATCGCCTTGCCGCCGAACTCACGCCGATGCAGCTCGTCGCTTTCGCAATCGAGCGCCTGAACCTGAGAGTGATCATGGCGGCTCGGCATGGCCAGCGCAACGCGCGCGCGCTCGCGAACCTCGATGCCATCGTCGAGCTCGCCAGACCCTACAATGTTGCCGGGTTGCGCGCCTTCGCGCTCGATCTCCAGCGCGGATGGCAGAGCAAGCGCCGGCATCCGGAAGGGAGAGTCGACGCGTCCGAGGACTCGGTGGAGATCGTCACCATGCACAGCGCCAAGGGGCTGGAATGGCCCGTGGTGATCACCGTGAACTCGTCGACGCAGTTCAAGCCCCAGGATCAGTTCGTCTATAGGCAGTCAGACGATACAATTCACTGGATCGTCGGAGGGATCGAGCCGCCCGAACTGGCTACCGCCCGTGAAGAGGAGGAATTTCGCGAAGCGCGGCAGCGCGAGCGGCTCTGGTATGTCGCAACTACGCGTGCCCGAGATCTCTTGGTGATCCCTGATCTGCCCGGCGCTCCCTCGCGATCGTGGTCGCGGGTGATGGATCTGGGGCAGAAGCGACTTTTCGAGATCCGAGCTGACGCGTTGCCCGAGCCTGTTATGAGCGCTTCGCAACCCATGGCCAACGATCAGACAGTGGCGGTATTTGCGGCAGAAAGCCAGCGACTGGCCGCCGCTTCGCCGCCGATCGTATGGGACCGTCCGAGCGACCGCGATGCTGATCGTAGCGCCGACCTTGTTGATGCATTCGTAGTCGATCCGGCGACTGACGTGACGGCGCGGATTGTAGGAGCGGGCGCCCTCCGAGGTACGATCCTGCACAAGCTTATGGAAGAGCTACTCACGGGGGAACTTGAGCAATTTCGTGAAGAGGCGACCCTTCGCGCGACCGAGCTGCTTGCTCAACTGCAATCCGATGATGCGACGGATGCCGCAAGTCCCGACGCTATCGAGATGGCCGAGACGGCGCTGAGCACATTGGCCCTGCCGGAACTCGCGCCCTTCATCGCGAAACTGGTGCCCGAAGTCCCGCTCTGGACAGCAAATCCGCCGCGTTTTCTTGCGGGTCGTGCGGATGCAGCCGCAATCGAGGGAGAGCGCATCACACTCGTCGTCGACTGGAAGTCAGACGTGAATCCCGCGGCGACGACACACAGTGCGCATGTCGCGCAACTGCGCGACTATCTGCGTGTCACGGGTGCCGAGCGGGGCGCCATCGTCTACATGTCGGCGGCGCAAGTGTCTTGGGTCGAACCGCTGTAGCCCCGATTTACCAGGGCGGGTTGAGGATTGGCGACGGCGAGCATACCAAGACCCGGCGCGATCCACGGGTCATCGCGACGTAGAGATTGCGCGCGTTGAGAGCGCCGGCATTGAGCACGACCGAGATGTCGGCTTCGAGGCCTTTCAAGAGCAGGGTGCTTCCGACCGAACGCTTCGCAGGCGGCCGTCCGATGAGCCGCGAGTACTCTCGGATCGTCACAGTCGCTTCTCGAAACGATGGTCCCTCCGGAGAGGTTGCAAGTTGAAGAGCGCGCTGTGCGGCTGCCAGAACTGCGGGACGGTAGCAGCGGACTCCGCCGGCGCGGTTGATGGTGGTGAGTAGATCCGCGACATCTGCAAGCGACCGCGAATTGTCAAATCTTACGGCCACTTGCTCGATGGCCGTGAGAGCCCGCCCGAGTTTACCGGCGTGTGCGGCTGCAACAGACTTGACCAGGTCGCTTGCTGAAAAAGAGCTCATCAAATTTTCTGCAAAGCCGGCCACGACCGAGAGCGCGTCTGGTCTGGCAAGGTCGAGGGCACTGCCAAACTCCGTGAGATCGCGCAGGTCCACAGCCTCGACGGTGACGGCTCCTTCGACTTGCCGCGCGAAACGACGTTGCCCCCTGGGGTCCGTACTGTCGCCGATAATCAAAACCTTCGTGTCGCCCGGTGCGGCGACCGAAGCCGCGGCCAGCCGCAAGGCATCGTCCTGGCGGCCATCGAGTTGAACCCACTGCACACTGCCCGGTGCGGTCCGAAGATCGATAGGTTTTCCTGCTGCAAGGTCGGGTCTTATCGATAGCAGCCACTGACCCAGATCGTGCGCGCCTGCGTTGTTCCACCTCCACGGCGTGGTAAGTTCTCCCGCTTTCGGGAAGAACGCTAGTACGTCCTTCTGCCAATCCGCCAACTCGTCGGCGCCGAATCCAAAAATGGCCTGAAAAGAATCCCCGACAATGGCGGTGGCTAGACTCTGAGCTAACCACGTAACCAGGGCGTGCTGGCGGATCGAACAGTCCTGATACTCATCTACATATAGTTGCGCGAAACTGGCGGCGAGAATGTCATTGAGGTGGCCGGCGGCCACGAGGCGCGTTGCCGTGTCACGGATTGCCTCATAGTTCGGCCGGGCGCCGGTGACGATGCGCGGATCATGCCCCGCTCGCTGAGGAAAGGTCGAAATAAGCCTGATGGCAAAGCCGTCCAGTGTTGCTGCGCGGTAGGCGCTCGGCTTTACGCTCGCCTTTTCAAGTCGGCCGCGAAGTGCGGCAACGCCAGCGTTGGTGTGAGTCAGCACCAGGATGGGCTTTGACCCGTCATGTCTCGCAAGAGCATCCGTGATCAGCTGGGTCTTGCCGCAGCCGGCTGGCGCTATCACCAGTCCACGCCCAATCGTGCGCAGGTCGATGTCAGCGGCCGCCATCTTCGACCCAGTCCAGAACACCGTCCATCACGTCGGTGAGACTGTCATCAGTCTCGCTATAGGCGGGGCCGACGATAGTCCGGCCCGCCGTTTCCATCGTGCTGATGGTCTTTAGCCATCCAAAGCGCGCCGCTGCATTTCCGAGAAGCGTTCGCGTATCGAGGCCAAGGCCATCTATCAATGCCTCGCTTTCCACATCCTTCAGGCTCGCCGCGTTGTTCGAAATCGTTTGGATATGCGCTTCAATCAACGCGCGTTCCTTCACCTCGATGGTGAGATCCAGAAGATCAGCAGCGGAGCCGTCCGGAAGTGCGGCGAACAATTCCTGTTCCAGTGCTCGCCCGCCGCCCCATGCAAACACGCTGCCGCCCCTAGCAATGAATGTAGCTTCCTGCTCCGCTGGGGCAGGCTTGTCGCTGTCTCGCAGGATAGCCGTCCGGTAACCCAGAGACTGCAGAGCGATCGCGCGGCTGAAGGTTTCGTCGCCGTTGCCGTTGACCAGGGCTGCGCCGTTTGCTGCGAGCGATTTTTCGCCAAGGCTAGTGAAATGCTGATCTAGGCCGCGCAACAGGCCGATTTCGCTTCCGCCCTCGCATACCACGATGGATGAGGCAAGCAATGCATGGGCGTGGGCCCGGATCGTGCCCTGTACGTCCCCGGCATCGCTCGCGCGGCGGACCGTATGCTGCTCGTCATTCTTGCGGACGATATGAAGCTGGTGTGCACTCAGCTCGGTGACGGCAATTGGTGAATGGCTCGTTGCAAAGACCTGCAGGGGCGGCACCTCTTCCTTGGCTCCCAGTGCGCCGAGCAAGCGGATGATCCGGTGCGGCTCAAGTCCATATTCCAGCTCGTCGATCAGAAACGTCGTCGCCTTTTCGGCCGCCTTCCGCTGCAGGGCAGCAATCAGCAGCCGCGAAGAACCAAGTCCGAGAGCGCGCAACGGCACTCCATCACCGTCATGCAGCGAGATCGTGCCGCCGGTGAACGTGACAGAACCGGCATCGATCAGCGCCTGCACAGCCTTTCCGACCGGTACGCCCATATTACTTGCAGCGACCGTAACGATCTTGAGCGGTTCCGCCAGCTCTTCGAGCTCTTTCTTGTCGAAGGCGTCGCGCATCTCGCGGGCTGCCCGTGTCAGCTCCTTTGATGCGTTGGCCTTGCCGTCGCTGAGCTTTGTCAGTACGGATCCTCGCCGCCAAGTCAGATGTGTGTCCCCGGTGACGCCAAGCCTCGCCGGAGCGATGCGCGTGCGGTCGGCCCAGTTGAGATTACGTGTCCGACCTGCAGCCTGGGCACGCGGCGAGACGAGCGTCCATTCTGGTTCGAGGTCGTCCTGCACTGTGAGCTGGAGCGTCAGGGCGGTTTCGAGCCCGGCGCCGGGCTCCGGCTCCACGAGCCCGGTGTCCGCATCGAAGCCCACGAGGAAGTCACCATAGGCATCGATGTTCTTCAGAGGGTCATCGAGGTCACCAAGAGTCAGCGCGATGCGGATCGGTCGGTCGAAATCAATGGCGTGGAAATCCGCGTCAGTGAACGACAGCGATCGGCGCGCGCCGAGGCAAAGATCGATTGCATCAAGGATCGTCGACTTGCCGCTGTCGCCCGGTCCGACCAGGCAATTGATGCCCGGACCAGGCAGCCAGCGAAGGGCTTTCACCGCCCGAAAGTTCTCAATTTCAACCACACGGATAAGAGCCATGCTGCGTTCTCCTTCCGATCGTGCGTCGCCGGAAGCATCCACCGAACGGGGAGAATTCCGCAGCTCTTGGTCAATTCAGCGCCAGCCCTACGACCTGGCTGGACTTGACTTACAATGCAAATGCATTACATCGGAAGGTGTGATGATGCAAGGAGTCAGTTATGGCCAAAACGGCTGAAATCCTCGAAATCCCCGCCACCATCACCGAGCGCGGCCAGACGACTGTGCCGGCCGCTATCCGTAAGATGCTGGCGCTCGGCAAGCGTGACAAGGTCGTGTTCCGTGGTCTCGCCGACGGCACTGTCGTCATCGCGAAGAAGCCGAGGCGTGAAACTGACGCTGACCCTGTGATCGGCACGTTCCTCGAATTCCTGGCACGTGACATGGCTCACGAGCCAGCACGAATTCGATCGGTGCCGAAGTCGCTGGTTACGCGCGGCAAGGGGTTGGTCCGGGGTGTCAAGGTCGATCTCGACGCAGCGCTCCCGGATGACGAAGGGTGAGCGACGACACCATCGAAATCAATGGTTGGAAAATCTATGCGCACCCGCTGTTCCTCGATCAACTCGAGGCGATGATCGAAAAGGTCGAGCAAGCGCGCAAAAAGGATCCGAAAAGCTATAAAAAGAAGCGCGCCGCAAAGCTCCTTGCGGCGGTGCTGAAGGTCGCTTTCGAGGATATTCCCAGCGATCCGACTCGGGACACCTACCGTCAGGGTTCGACGTTGGGCGGTGAATACAAGCGCTGGTTCCGTGCAAAGTTTTTGCAGCAGTTCCGCCTGTTTTTTCGGTACCAACAATCAGCCGGTGGCAACGTCATCATCCTGGCCTGGGTCAACGATGACTCAACGTTGCGCGCCTACGAGAGCGCCAACGACGCCTACGCCGTATTTCGGAAGATGCTGAAGCGCGGCAACCCTCCGGACGACTGGACGAAACTTAGCGAAACCGCTCGATCACCTGACGCAATGCGACGTGTTCGGAACGCAGCAGAGTCGAAGAAATAGTAGCTTCGGATTCTCAACTTTCACGCAAGCGACGAAGCCAGTGAACGATAAGTCGCGTAAAAGGATGCCTCACTGCAATTGATGGCGACGTCATGGATCCGTTGGCTGTATTGTCGAAAATTGGCCACGCCTTCTTCGCCCGCGATGGCGTTAGGCTTGCATTTGGCAAGCGCTGGGATGGACAGATCATCCACATTTCGCAGGCGTCGCGCGGCTCGGCATGTGGCTGTCAGTGTCCGGCCAGAAATTGCGGCCGAAAGCTCGTCGCGCGAAAACCTGACAGTGACATCGCTCACCACTTCGCGCATGCGCCACTCACAGCGGCGGAGCGGGCTTCAGGTATCGCCCCGAGCTGCAAACACGGCAATATGACGGCGCTTCACCATTACGCAGAGCAACTGCTCAATAGCCGAAAAAGCCTCGTTCTTCCTCCCGTGCAGGCCACGTATGGCGCACGCACAAGGACAATTCGCCAAGCAAAACCCTTCGTCTTTGACTCAGCTATGCTGGAGACCATGGATGGCGAAACCATCCCGGACGTAATCCTGCAAAAAGGCGATGATCGAATGCAGGTAGAGGTCTACGTGACGCATCGCTGTGGCCCGGAGAAACGGGCCAAGATCGCGGGTGCGGGCATCTCGGCAGTCGAAATTGATCTGTCCGCGCTGTCACGAGACACGACGATAGCCGGCCTCGATGAGGCAATTCTAACATCGGCTCCGCGCGAATGGATCTACAATCGCAGGGTCGCTCTCGTTAGAAATGAACTGGAGCGAATAGCGAGACAGGAAGCAGCTGCCGCAGAGGAGAGGCGTCGAAACCAGATCGAAAAGGTCAAAGCAGCCTACGCTTCCGCGCGGCAAAGGGCATTAGGGTCTGACTGGCAGGACTCATCCCAGGTACGAGCTGTTGCTGCGGAGGGAGATGCCGAGCTCCTCGACGGACCTTCCGTGGGAGATGGATATTTCACGGTTCAGCCCAGGGTTTGGAAGGCGGGCATCCTCTGTGACATGGTACCGCGTTTCCTTGGCGTCACCCCACTCTCCGTGATCGGAGAATTCCGTACGCGCGGTTGGATAAATGAACAGTTCGCTAGCCGCAGCCAGAACGAGGAATCGCTTCTGGTAGACGCTAACCTTCCCAAGGGCGGTGCCGAACAGGCCGTGGTCAGATTCCTGCGGTCTCTTGCTGTCAAGGGAGTTGTCGAAGATACGGGCTGGGCGTGGAAGCAGACGCAGGGGCGATCCGCTGAATTGCATCAGCGCCGCATTGAGCAGGATCGTGCCGATCGAGAGGCTGCACAGCTGGCGGCGCGGCTAGCATCTCTGAAAGGTTTCGGTGAAAGCATAGCCCTCCTTGGATCCGATGTTGAGCGACAGGGCTTCGAAGTCGCATCCTGGATGGAGTATGCGCCGGATGGCCAGCAATCCTTGAAGCAAATCGCCATCAAGGGCGATGCCGCTTGGCAGGCATTGAAAGGAGCTCTCGCGACCACGCTTGCAGTTCTCAAAGACGAATCTGAGCAGGAGGCCGACGATCTTGGGCTTCCGGTTCGCGGCGCGCTTAAGACGATGCGTTCGATCCACGAAAGCCGGGCCGCTCAGCGCAAGGCCGAAGAGGAGGAAGCCGAGCGACTGCAGCGTTTGGAGCGGCTGAAGACAATTACGGCTCTTTCAATCTCGTGGATCGGCGATGCCCATTCGAATTGGCTAGAGGCACCACACTCGAACCTCGACGGGATGTCGCCGCGCGAAGCCGGCGCACTGTCTGGAGGGTATCTCGAAATTGCAACCCGTCTGCTGCGCAGCTTTCAAGCGGAGTTGATCAAGAAAGCGAAATGGGTAGATGAACTCGAGCGAGAAGCATCCAAACTGCTTCCGCGGCCCGACATGCTTCGCCTCTACATGACCGCCGGCGATCCAGAGCTGCCTGGCCTGGTCTCACCAACAGTTTACACAAAGGACGAGCAAACGATGCGGCAGTGTTTGGCGCTCTTGAGGCGTCGTTACGGCAAGCGGTAGTGTCAGTATACGCCTCGGCAAAGTCGGGTTGGGGTAGCGCATCGCGATCTTCAACGTCTATTCGTGTTCGATTGGCGTTGGTTTGATGTCATCCATCGAAGCCGTTGACCTCGGCTTCGACAACCTTCCGACGCAAACTTCCAGGTCATCCAGGCCTCGAACATTGAAGGTCATCTGCGGCACCCAATCGTGGCTCGCGTGCTGCACCCAGGAGAATTGCGACGTGTCGACAACTTGCCCCCAATCCGAAAGCGACGGCCATTCGGGCGTGCGATATCTACCCATCAAGACATATTCGATGCCCCCTCTCGCAAGCCGGTACTGGCTGCTTGTTAGGTTGGATGCGTGCGACAAGACGCAGATCCCGTGATGCAGATAGTGCATCGCGGCGGTGAGGCCGCGCTGAGGCCTTTCGCCGAGATCATTCTCGTCGACCAGGCCGTGCGTCAGGTCATTGCGCAGCCTGTTGAGCAGCTTCCAGTCTGTTTTGCGGTTCGGGTCGGCTTTCTCAGTGTCGACGGCGCCGTGCACAAACGCGCGCACTCCGACCAAGGTCGTCCGGTTGCGTACATACTCGTGTCCGCACTTCTCGCACGATCCCTTGATCTGCTCGGTCCCGTGCTTTTCGAAGCCGCCCATCGACGCGAGCGGTTTCTCGAGAACCTCGAGGCCAATGTAGGCCTCCTGGAAAGCGTCAATGTCGTCGACGTTCCCCGCGGCCGAGCGGTACCGCCGTGCAGCGCGGCGAAGGCGATGTCCGGATTCGAGCCCGTCCCAGTGCGCCAGAAGACCTCGCACGGCGTTCAGCTTTTCCCCCGAGATCTCCTCGTACCAATGCTTTAACGGCAACGGCATGAAAATCATGAACTCGCAGTTCTGCCCATCGCTTTCGTCAAATCGTGCGACCTGCAGCAACTCGCTGGGACCGAACGTCGTGCTGGAGACGACCGTGATCGCCGACAGAAAGTCCTCGATTAGTTCGAAGCCGGCACGGGCGGCTTCGAAGAGATCGAGATCGGGATCCGACAGGAACTCGATCGCGAGCGTAGTGCCTCCGAGCTCCTTGCGCTTGGCCAGATCCGAATGGGCGGGTTTGACCGCGATCCGGCAGGAGACGCCCTGGATGTCGAGTTCGTGGATGCCACCGCTGCCGATGTCGAGCGAAAGTGGCTGTCTCGCCAGTACACGGAATGTGGACACACGTTCTTCCGACTGGGCCTCGCTCGACTCTTCGTCTGCCATAGGATCTCCTGCTGAGCGATCTTGGAACGCCAACTCTTGACGAATTGGCGATCTCCGGAGTGATTCGCCTAAACGGTGCTGCGAGGTCCATCCACAATTCAAATACCTTGCCGCGATCGAATCCTATAGGACAAAGGAACTAATCTCGAGGTTGGTTCGTATGGACATCAGAAACCAGGGGCAAGGCGTCCACGCGCGCGAGATTCACGGTCTCGGACAGCTGAGGCATCTGCCCGACCGATGGTACGCTTATACAAACCTGGAGGTGTCCGTCGGGCCGGGACAGTACCGCGAGATAGATGCCGTCATCGTCACCGATGACCGGGTACTCCTTGTTGACCTGAAGGATTGGAAGCAGCGGATCACTTGCGGTGACGGGCGATGGTACCACGGCAACCTTGACATGGGTTCGCCAGTATCGAAAATTCGGTTTGCCGCACACAAGGTCGTAGAAGCGTTCAGGGCCCATTTGCGCGAGCATAACGAACAGCACGGCACGGGTAGCGCGAAATTGCGCGCGCCCCTGATCCAGGGCATCGTCGTTCAATGTGGCCCGGCGACACTGGATGAGATCGTCAGCAATGAAAAGTCCAGCGCATTTATGCTCGACGACTTCATGCGTTTCGTCGTCGCTGCCGACACGCGAGCGGCGTTTCTCGGATCGCCACAGCATGTCGATCAACGAAACCCGCTGACGGCAGCGGGAAGCCCATGGCGGTCATTCTTCGCTTCCTTCTTCAACGCTTCGGACGGGCCCTTCAGACCCGGCAAGCGGCGCTACGGTCCGTATCGGGCGCTTTCCGACAAGCCGACGTTCAAAC
This sequence comes from Bradyrhizobium sp. Leo78, assembly GCF_059512425.1. Classification (NCBI taxonomy): domain Bacteria; kingdom Pseudomonadati; phylum Pseudomonadota; class Alphaproteobacteria; order Hyphomicrobiales; family Nitrobacteraceae; genus Bradyrhizobium; species Bradyrhizobium sp. Leo78. The sequence goes on along the minus strand of NZ_JCAMOT010000029.1, from coordinate 78,693 downwards.
ACCAGGCATATCGGGAGTTCGACGTCGAGGATGAGAACGTCAGCGCTGCCACCGGACTGTTAAGACGCTGGGACTTCTCGCAGCTCGACACGCGCTTCCAGACGGAAACCGGCCGAAACGAAATCGCCGGCCGCGAACGCAAGGTGATCGCCTACCTCAACGACCGCAACCCAAATATCGGGGCGATGATACTCCAGCCGAAGGTCGACGACGGCGAACGCAGCGTCGGCTATTGGGAAGTCTTCGAGACTCGCAGACGATTGAAGCGGCTAACAGAATTCACCACCACAGAAGCACGGCATCTTGCCAAGCTCGAACGGCTAGGTCGTGTGGACACTTACCTAAGCCATAAGATGATAGCGGCGAGAGTGACGACGGCGCGGTAGTTTCGAGCGGTCTTTTCGAAGCGGGTTGCGACGCGGCGGAACTGCTTGAGCTTTGAGAAGCAGCATTCGACGAGATGGCGCTGGGCATAGAGATGCTTGTCGAGCGGATATTTGAGCGCGCGTGACGGGTTGTTGGGGATGACGGCGAGCGCGCCCTTGGCGGCGATGGCCTGGCGCAGGTGATCGGCGTCATAGGCGGTATCGGCCATGACGACCTCGGCGGGTAATCCCTCGATCAAGGCCGCGGCTTGCGGTGCATCCCCCTTCTGTCCTGCTGTGAGCGAAAACCGCACAGGACATCCCAAGCCTCGGACGGCCAGATGGATCTTGGTGCTCAGGCCACCGCGCGAGCGGCCGAGCGCTTGATCTTCAGACCCCCTTTTTGGCGCCGGCAGCGTGCTGGTGGGCTCGGACGATGGTGGAATCGACAATCAGATATTCGAAGTCCAGGTCATCGGACATCGCCTCAAAGATGCGCCACCAAACACCCTTGATGCTCCATCGACTGAAGCGCCGGAATACGCTGTTCCAATCCCCAAACGCTTCCGGGAGATCGCGCCAGGGAGAACCCGTACGCACGATCCACAATACGCCCTCCACAAACATCCGGTTGTCGCGCCCGGTCGACCCCTTCTGGTCAGGCCGGCCTATGATCAGCGGCGCCATCCGCTCCCACGCCGCGTCGCTCAAAGCCAAACGATCCATCACACCCAAGGCCGCCTCCCAAAAAGCAGCCTTGAATCTGATTTGCTCCTAAAAGGGAATCCTTAGAGTCCACACGACCTAGAGCTCGTTCGCCAGTTCCTGGCGAAAGTGAAAGCCATCCACGACCAGGACACGGCGCATTTGGACCTCAGATCCCACAGCGTCTGGATCGAACCTCCGACGCTGGTGAGACTGTCTCACCTGCTGGCCGCCCGCATCGACGACGTCGACTCGCTCGGAGAGCGCCGCTACACGTTCTTGTCTTCGGCCAAAGTGCCTGCGCGACGTACATTCCGCCGGAGATCAGCTATGACGCGGAAGTCCCACCACTGCCGGCGGTTCCAGCGGTTCTGGACGACAAGTCGCGGCCGCTTCACATTCCGCCGCTCTGGAAACCGGCTCTCGGCGGCAGGTCTGCCGGGAAGGAAGAGCCTGAACCCGTGAGCCGGGTTGAGACGGCAAACAGCGCAGCCCGGGTCGAACCGCGGAAGCGGGGGTATTTCAACGCGGCGCAAATCTACGCCTACAGTCCCGGGGCGCTTTATCAGATTTACGCAGCACCAGGGCAGATCACGGATGTCGCGCTTGAGGAGGGAGAACAGTTGACGGGATCAGGGCCGATCGCGGCTGGAGATACCGTACGCTGGATCGTGGGCGACACCGAGAGCGGGAGCGGCGACACACGGCGCGTCCATATCTTGGTCAAGCCGACCCGAGCTTCGATCGAGACCAACCTGGTCGTCAACACCGATCGGCGAACGTACCTGATCGAGCTCCGCTCCCGCGAGCGGCCATACATGCCGTCTGTTGCCTGGTACTATCCGGAAACAGCGCGCGAACGATCCCGTTCAGTCGCTCTGAAACCCGTTCTTCCCGATCCGGCGCAGCGTATCTCCCGCTATGCCATCGAAGGCGACAACCCGCCTTGGCGGCCGCTCGCCGCATATGACGACGGCCGCAAGGTCTATGTCGAATTCCCGCAAGGCATCGTGCAGGGTGAGATGCCTCCACTTTTCGTCATCGGCCCGGACGGCAAGACCGAACTCGTCAACTATCGCGCCTACGGCAACGTGCTGATCGTCGATCGGCTGTTTGCAGCCGCCGAACTCCGGCTCGGCGGTGAGCACCAGCAGAAGGTCAGGATTGTCAGGACCGACGGGAGGCCGTCGTCATGAACGCCAGGAATGGAAACGATCACGAGCAAGCAGTTCCGCCTGAGACACAAGAGGAACAGTCCAGGAGCTTCCGCTTGAGAGCAGAGCATCCGCGCGTGACACGATTGTCGCGGAAGGTCCTGGCTGGCGGGAGCGCAGTTGCCCTGCTTGTCATCGGCGGAGCGGTGCTGTGGTCGCTGCAGAACAATCGCTCCCGTCATCAGGCGACCGATGAGCTTTACAGTACCGACCATCACAATGTTGCCGACGGAATTACGACGCTGCCGAAGGACTATGCTGGCGTTCCGCAGCAGCCAATCCCGCAACTCGGTCCGCCACTCCCCGGGGACCTTGGTCGACCGATCCTTGCCGCTCAAGGCCAGTTGCCGACCAACGGCGCTGATGCGGACCAGCAGCGCCGAGATCAAGAGACCGAAGCAGCCCGCATCAGTCATTTGTTCGCTTCAACCAATGGACGAGAATTGCGTCCGTCCGCTGCTGCGGCTGCTGGTAGCGAGCGCGCTGTACCGCCGGGCGCAACAAGCGCCGGCGACGATGGATCCGCGCAAAACGGTCAGGACCGCAAGCTTGCCTTTGTGAATGCCTCCGTGGACCGTCGCACAGTCAGCCCTGATCGCGTCACCAAGCCAGCCTCACTATACATCGTGCAGGCTGGGACGGTCATTCCGGGAGCCCTGATCACCGGAATCCGGTCGGACCTGCCAGGCCAAATTACGGCGCAGGTAACCGAGAATGTCTATGACACGCCGACTGGACGCTTTCTGCTTGTGCCTCAGGGAGCGCGTCTGATCGGGATCTACGATAGTCAGGTCACTTTCGGTCAGTCCCGTGTTCTGCTCGTTTGGACCCGGCTGATTATGCCGAATGGACGTTCTATCGTTCTCGAGCGGCAGCCTGGTGCCGACGCGGCGGGGTATGCAGGCCTCGAAGACCAGGTCGACAATCACTGGGGTGAGCTCTTCAAGGCTGCGGCGCTATCGACGTTTCTGGCTGTCGGGACCGAACTGGGTGCCGGCTCGGACACCAACAGCAACGACAGCGCAATCATCCAAGCGTTGCGACACGGCGCCTCGGACTCACTAAACCAAACCGGACAGCAGGTGGTTCGGCGCAGTCTCAACATCCAGCCGACGCTGACCGTGCGACCTGGTTTCCCGGTTCGCGTCCTCGTCAATCGCGACCTCATACTTGCGCCGTACGGAGGATAAGGAATGCCCAAGCTTAGAATAGGAGCGCTGCCCGACGACAAGCCGGTCAAGGTCACCACTGAACTTCCGGCATTAGTGCATCGGGATCTTGTCGCCTATGCAGAGGCGATGGCACGCGAAAATGGGCAGCGCATCGATCCGACAAAGCTGATCGCGCCCATGCTGGCGCGCTTTATGGCCACGGACCGCGGTTTTGCAAAGGCGAGACAAGCCGGTCACACCCCGAGAGCTGGCGGAGGTGAGGGATAGCGTTCTGCCAACAGATTGAGGAAACGCTTCAGAGCCGGGTTTTCATTGTCGTCGCGCCAATGCGCGTAAAAGTCCACCCGGCTTGGCCCCCTTTCATCGTGCAACTCCCGGTACACCAGACCAGCGAAACTTGCGCCGATATCGGATTCCATCACCAGACTGACCCCCAGGCCCATACTCGTCAGATTTTTGACAATGCCGCGGCTTACGTCATGGCGCTCTACCGCGGGCCGGTCATGAGGTAACACGAGCTTCGAAATCAAGAGTTCCTCGAGCTCTCGTCCAGGATCAATCTTGCTTAGAAGAATCTTTTCGCTACGCAAATCGGCCCAAGAGATGATCTCGCGTGCCGCCAGGCAGTGATCCTGAGGCAGCGAGATCAAGATGCGTTCGCTCCACAGCAGTCGTGATTTGACGTCCATTGAAGCCAGACGTCCGGGGCTAACGACGACATCGACGGTCCCGTTACGCAGCGCGGTCATCAAATGAAACCGAGAGCGTTCCATCGTTGCCAATTCGATCTGCGGGAGCCGCTTCTTAAACTCACCTATCGTCGCTCGCAAATTTCCGGTGGATACGGACGTGTAGAAACCAATAGCAAGATGGCCAGTATCGCCGCGACCACCGGACCTCCCGGTGTCAACGAGTATGTCGACCTGTTCCAGGATCAGCCGTGCAATTCGCAAAACCGCTTGGCCAGCGACAGTGGGCTTGATTCCCCCGCTGGAGCGCTTGAATAGTGAAGTGCCAACCAGATGTTCAAGCTGGCCGATGGATCGGCTCAGGACAGTGTGCTTGATCGAAAGCACTTCAGCGGCTCGTCGAAAGCTTCCGTAGTCACAGGCAACCACGGCGAATCGAAGCTGTTGCAGGTCAATGGCGCTCGCTGCGTTACGTCGATTCTTTCTAATCTCAATTTCCGTCATGTTGATAGCCGGTGGACAAACCGCAAGACACAGCGTCCCCCCGCTTAAGGCGGGGACGCGCGCATGTTGCTTGTTGGCATGGATCGTTCTAGGCGGCCGCGGAGACTACTGGCGTCCAAAGGACCGGTGCCGAGAGACCGCCGGCCTCACGAAGGCTGGCCAGAGTATCGCGAGAAATCTCGAGGTAACCCGCCACGGCTAAGGTGTTGCCAAGTGTGGAAGGATTGCCAATACGTCGCAGGGGCCAGCCAGTTCGTCGGAGGATCCTCTCCATTCGGACATCCGTGACGGTAACGATATCAGTCAGCTGTCGTGAAAGCCCGAACTCGACCATTCCTGCAAACAACTCATAAGCGGCACGCGTGATACCATGATCTCCTTTCGGAGCGTCGGCAGGAACGTCGATCGCAAATCTGCTACTTTCCCAAACCTGAGGGGCTGACGGTGCAGGTTGACCTTCAAGAAGCACGGGAAAAGTGTCCCGAAGCATGGTTGGACCAAGCGTGGGAAGCAGGCGAACCGAACCTTGCACTTGGCCGTTTTCATCTACCTGGATTAAGTAGTCGGGGTGCAGCGCATCGAAATCGTCGATCTCCATGTCGCCACTGGACTGGACCTCCCATGCCATGCGCAGCTTGAAGACCCGGTGCCGCAACCGATGCATCTCAACGAGTGTGTTGGAAAGCTCTCCATACACAGGGGGTGTGATCAACTGAATCATAATGCCTCCAAAAGTGTTCTACCTCTTTTGAAGCGCGATTATCGACGCAAATCATCACCTGTAGTTGTAGGGGGAAGAGCACCCTAAATTTGCTTTTTTCTATTTGCAGCTGCCAAGCGCGTCACTGCCTGTGCCATCGTGCGAACGCCCAGCTTTTCCTTCGCATTCTCTAAGTAATACGCAACTGTGTTGCGCGAGATACCGAGAATGCAGCCGATTTCCCAAGAGCTCTTTCCTTGAGCCGCCCACTCCAAACATTCCACTTCGCGGCGCGACAGTCGAATTCCGTCGAGACCATATTCGTTCCCGAGCTTGCGGCGAACGTGAGCATGAAAATACAATGCCATGAGCTGAAGAACACGCGCGTACGAATCAATGCACCTCTCGAACTGTGGCCGGCTCTCGTCGGTGGCGAAAGTCAATGCAGAGATTGGACCATGGCCATCGTGAATGGGAACCGTGAAGCCAAACCGGATTCCGAATTGTGCGGCCTCGTCGAATAGTTGCCGCTGCGCCATCGAACTGGTTTGGGATCGAAAATCGATTCCCCATCGAAAGGGCTCTGGGTTCTGCAGCGCTTCTCTGATGACGGGGTCGATAGTGTGATATTTCTTGTTTAGATAATGAGCCGTCCACCGCGATGGATATGTCGAGATGAGTCGGGGCTTCCTGTTTTCTTCGCTCTTGAGAGCGAGATAAGCGAAACATGATAGGTCCAAAGCGGATGCTGCTTTCGCCAACGCGTTGGAGAAGCCTTCGGCATCTTCGGCGCCGACTATTGCATCAATGAATTCTCGGAAAACCCGATGCATATGCTTCCCCCCAGACCAGTATGCGCGGAAACCTTGTGGGCGACCTACCGCAGGGTCGTTGCGATGCTGCGCTTGAGGACGCCTTGTCCGTCGGGCTGACGGAAATCCTGCTAACGTCCAGCACCGTCCGCCTCCGCAGCTAGAGCCGAAGGGACTTCATCAAAACCTGGCTCGCACGGGAGCGCGCCAATCACATCTCGATCTCTCATGTACAGCCATGGCCGTTCGCAAGATTCTACGGCTGCGAGGGCCGTCTGGTTGATGGGGTTTGCGCCGGCAGGGCAGGTGTCGGTCAGGGGTCGCCGCGGCCGAGCAGCGCGTGCAGCGCGGCCTGCCGCATGATGGAGGAGATCGATTCCTCGTTCAGGCCCTTCTTGAGCGTCGCAGCTGTGTTGAGCATGGAGAACACGGCCTGGGTCAGCAGTCGTGCCTCGGGTTCGGACAGGTCGGGCCGCAGCGGGATCAGGACGGAGACCCACTCCTCGGCGTACAGCGCCATTTCGCGCCGAATCCGTCTGCGGTCGTGTTCGGGAAGGGCGTGCTCGTTCTTTGTAAAGATGAGCGTGCTCGGCGGTCCTTTCAAAATCAAGCGCATGTGAGACTCGACCATCGCCATGATGGCTGCCTTGGGTTCGGTCGTCGTCTCCGCAATTCGTTTTGCGAACTCGTGCACGATCTGCGTCGGTTCCTCCAGAACCGCGATCAGGAGTGCCTGCTTGTTCTGGAAGTGGCGATAAAGTCCGGGACCCGTGATGCCGGCGCGCGCAGCGATCATCTCAATAGTGACCGCGTCGTACGAATGCTGCAGGAAGAGTTCAGCGGCGACCGCGATCAATTCCCTGCGCCGCCCGCTGCTGTATGGCCGCTTAAGCGGTAGTGGCTGGATGCTCATCGGGACGAACCGTACCCCGCGGCGTGCGCGAGGCAACCCGCTATCCCTCGCCCCAGCGTGAGCCGTCCGGGCCTCAGCGAATGATTCATGTAACGCTCTCTTTCCACCATCATGTGAATCAATACTAACATTTGTCATCGTCAGATCGCGAGTCCGACTGCAGGCGCCTTGTACTACGCATCTGTCCTCACCGCTAGCAGCACTATACGGCTGGCCATCTGGCGACGAGCGCGTCGTGGGGACCCGGCTGGCTAAAGGCCGTTGACAAAACCAGGAACCGAGTTCAATGTAAATACAGATTAACATTTGGGATCACGGGAGGCGCGGCGCATGCGGTTCATCTTTTTCAGCGAGGGAGAGACCCAGCCGGGACATACTCACGCGCATCGCTATCGCGAGCTCATCGACGAGGTGATTCTGGCGGAAAAAGTCGGCTTCGATGCGTTCGGGTGCTCCGAACAACATTTCGCGATCGGCACGGCCTCGACCTCCGCTCCCGAGGTGATCTATCCGTACATGATGGCGCTAACCAGCAGGATCCAGTTCATCCACCTGATCACGCCGCTGCCCAAAAAGATCAACCACGCGCTGCGCGTCGCGGAGCGGCTGGCAACCGAGGACATCTTGTCGAACGGCCGCGTCGGGCTCGCCGTCGGCCGCGGCAACACCACCCTTGCGCTGCGCGCCTTCGAGGTCGACCCCGAGGAGACCAAGGCGCAGCAGATGGAGGGCATCGAGGTCATCCGCCGGGCCCTGTCGAACGACATCTTCTCTTTCGTCGGCGAGCATTACAAGATTCCGCCGCGCAGCCTGACGCCCAAGCACGTGACGCTGCCCTATCCGCCAATCATGATGGCGACCTCGAGCCCGCAATCGATCACCGCCGCCGCGCACATGGGCATCGGCGCCATGATGGGCGGCGGCTATAGCGGGTTCGCCTCCGTGCAGAGGTCGGCCGAGCTCTATGACAAGGAGCTGGCGAGCGCCGAGCACGTATACCCCATGCAGGCGCAGAAGGTGGCGGTGATATCCGGCGGAATGCATTGCGCCGATACAAACGAGGAGGCGGAGCGGTGGGCGGCCACGCTGGCCCATAGTGTCGCCTTGTCCATCGACGCCTATGAGCGGCTGTCGAAGCTGTCCGCTGACTACGGATCGCTCGGCAAGATCAAGAACGTCGACTTCAAGAACGAGCGCTATTTGTTCGACGAGTCTGGGAGTTTCATCGTCGGCGACGTTGAGACCTGCACCAAGCAGGTCCAGCGGTTCGTCGACATGGGCATCGACGCGCTCGCGCTGCGCATCGACGGCATGCCGCACAAGGAGCTGATGAAGTCGATCGCGCTGTTCGGGAAGTACGTCATCCCCAGGTTCAAAAACCCCCGGTCGGTCGTGCGCACCTCCGACGCGATCCTTGCCGACATCCGCGCCGCCCGCCCCGCCCACTATGCCGAACGAGAGGCCTTCGAGAACGCCAAGGCGGCCGCCGGTACGGCCACCGAGACGGTCGATGGCGTCGTTCGTAGTCCCGCGGCTTCGGCCTGACGCGATGGCGACTCCGCCACCCGCCTGGCGATCACCTGCGAGGGACATCTGATGACGGCTTCATCCACGCGGCACGACAGCGAGGCGGCTTCCGGACTGCGGACGGCCGACCACAACGGCGTCATGGTCGCTACGCTCGACAGGCCGCCGGCCAATGCCTTGAACCGTACGCTGCTGCGCGCCATGACGGCGCTGTTCCGGGATCGTAGCGAGAGCGATGCGCCGCCGGTGGTGATCACCGGCGCCGGGGGACGGTTCTTCTGCGCCGGCGGCGACATCAAAGAGGCCGATGGGCCCGCCGCCGACCCGATCGCAGACCGGATGCGAGGGTTCCACAACCTGCTCGTTGCGATGGAGCGATACCCTGCTCCGGTCATCGCCGCGGTCAACGGCGACTGCGTCGGTGGCGGCGTAGAGTACGCGCTCTTCGCGGATGCGGTGCTCGCGGCGCCTCATGCCCGGTTCGGATTTCCGGAGATCAGGCATGGCCTTCTGCCTGCGGATAAGGGCATCCAGCGCCTCGTCCGGCTGATCGGGGCGCGGGCCGCGCGTGACCTGCTACTAAGCGGTGAACTCATCGGTGCTGATCAAGCGGCGCGATTGGGTCTTGTTGACGCCATCGTCACGCCGGACCGATTGCTGGCGGAGGCGCTGGACCGGGCCCGCGAGGCCGGCAGACGAGCGCCTGTCCTCTATGCGGCGCTCAAGCATGCCGTCAACGATTACGACGACATCGAGGACCAACGGCGGGCTGAAATGACGCTCGCCAAGGCGGCCTCCTGGTTCAATGACCCCGTGGCCCGAAGCCTCCGTGAAGAGTGGAGACGGGGCCGGACGTTGTCGCGCCCCCGACCGAAGGCCGCCGGCACTGAACACCACACTACACGCAGGCCGGGTGGGCCTGCTTCACGAACCGGAGCGATGAGCATGATCACAAGTTCCGCCCCCGCAGCCGCGGCTCGCCCACAGCACGTGCCCGTACTGAGCGGCGTCGTCGACGGCGGCGTTGCCAACTTCGAGGCCATCGAGCGAACCTTCGCCCAGATGGTGCAGGATCGAGCCGAGGTCGAACCCGACGAGGTCGCGTTCTGTCAATGGGATGGTACGCGCGCGATACCGACGACGTGGGCGCAATACGCATCGGCCGTGCGCGAGGTCGCGCTCGGCCTGGCGGCGCTGGGCGTCGCGCGCGGGGACAGGGTCGCCATCATGGCGCCGGGCCGGGGCGAGTGGGTCGTAACGGCGCTAGGCATCCTCTCAGCCGGGGCGATCCCGGTGGGCGTGTACCCGACGAGCTCCGCTGCAGAGGTGAAGCAGCTGGTCGGGCACAGCAACGCCGTCGCCATGGTGGTCGGGGATGCCGCCGACATCGCAAAGATTGCCGCAGTCGCCCCGGAGCTTCCCGCGCTACGGGCGGTGATCAGCTTCGATGGTGCCCCGGCGGGGCTACCCGAAACGGTCGTCAGCAAGAGATGGGCCGACCTGCGCGAGATCGGTCGAGTTCAAGATGCTGCCAACCCATCACTGTTCGACGATCTCCTCGACGATGGGGACATCGACCAACCGGCAGCCTTGTTCTACACCTCCGGCTCCACCGGCACCGCCAAGGGGGTCATCCACACCCACCGCACGCTGCAGTACTCTGTCCTCGGCTCCGCCGTTCTCAACCCGGAGTTGACCGCCACACGCCGAGACTCGCTTAGCTTCCTGGGCCTGTCCCATGTCTCTCCGGCCCTGTCCGGCGTCTTCACGCCGATCATGACACGGGCGGTCGTGACCTTCTGCCGCATGGACCAACTCTCCGAGTCCCTTCGCGGCGTACGTCCTACGGGGATCGTCTGGCCGCCGCGCTTGCACGAGAAGCTGCTCAGCGTGGCGCTGGCCGCGATTAAGGAGTCGCCGGCATCGTTCCAGAAGTCCTACGAGGACGCGATGGAGGTGGCCCGAGAGGTCGCCGCCGCGCGCCGGCACGGCGACGTCGTATCCGCCGAGCTGCAAGCTCACTACGACCGGGCCCTCGAGCAGGTGTTCCTGCCCCTGCGCGCGAAGTTGGGTCTCGATCGGGTCAACGTCGCTTGGACAGCGTCGGGAGCGATGACCCCCGAGGTGCATGCCCTGTGGCAGATGTGGGGGCTGGATTTGCGCGAGCTCTACGGCACCACCGAGACCTGCGGCTGGGTCCTCGCGCACTGGGACCGCTCCTTCCCGCCCCCCGGGACCGTGGGCAAGGCCATGCCCGACCCGCGATTCGCAATCAAAACCAACAGCGAGGGCGAGTTGCTGGTGAAGGCGCCGCTGTTATTCCGCGGCTACTGGAACAACCCGGAGGCGACCGCGGAAGTGATGGACGGGGAGTGGTATCACACGGGTGACCTCGTCGAGATCGACGCCTCCGGCGAGGTCAAGCTCATCGGTCGGACCAAGGACATCATCGTCACCAGCGGTGGCAAGACCATCAGCCCGCAGCCCATCGAGGTGCGCCTCAAGGCCAGTCCCCTCATCGAGGAGGCCGTGGTCGTCGGCGATGGCCGCAAGTACCTCACCGTCCTCATCTGGCCGACCGAAAAGGGCGGCGGGCTCGACAAGGATGTGCTGCAGGAGGGGCTGCGAGCCTGGATCGAGGACCTCAACACTGGGCTCGCGCGTCCCCTTCAGCTCAAGGACTTCCGTATCGCGCCACGTGCGCTCGCCGCGGGTGAGCTCACTTCCAAGGGCACGATCCGTCGGGCTGCGGTGCTCACTTCGTTCAGCGCACTCGTGGATGAGATGTACAGCGCCGCGGAGCACAACGAGTTCGCAGGCCAGGTGCGGCTTCAGGGCTGAGGAGGAACGTGAGATGAAGCATCCCGGGCGACCGCGGGAGCTGCGGATCGAGCATCTGACCAGCGCCGAGATCGCTGAAGCGATCGCTGCCGGTGCCCGCACGGCGATCCTTCCTCTGGGCGCGATAGAGCAGCACGGACCACATCTGCCGTTGTCGATGGACAGCGATCACGCCGACGCGCTCGCGCTCCGTATCGCCCACAAGCTTGGCACTGCACTGGTCCTACCCACGGTCAGGGTCGGGTACTCGCCTCACCACCTTGGCTTTTCCGGCACCCTCTCGGTGCGTCCCTCCACCTTGGAAGCGATCTGTATCGACTACTGCAGCAGCCTGGCTGCGCACGGGTTCACCCGCGTCGTCCTCTTCTCCGGCCATATCGGCAACTACCCGATCATGCGCGAGTTCGAGCCGCGGCTGGCTGCGGCCCTCGCTCCGGCGCTTCAGGTCATCGTCTATAGAGACAGCGCCGCGATTCTGGACGCGTGGCGGAAGTCCGCACAGTCGATCGCCGGTCTGGGAAGCCACGTCGGTGGTCACGCAGACGTGGCGGAGACCTCGGTGATGCTCGTCCTGCACCCCGAGAGCGTTCGGGCCGATCGGGCGGCGGCCGGATACCTGGGCATGGTCGATGAGGAATTCCTGCACCGGGCGTTCATCGATGGCATCGACTCGGTCTCGCCCAACGGTGTCCTCGGCAATCCCACCGGAAGTTCGAAGGCGATCGGCCACGCCGCGTTGGACGCCGTGACCGATCTCGTCGTCGCGTACGCCACCGCGCACGGAGCCTGAGTCGCATGTCATCTATGAGCGAGCAGATGGACAGCAGGATGCTGCGCGACGCTTTCGGCGCGTTCCCGACGGGCGTGGTGGCCGTGGCGGCGCAGGTCGACGGGAGGCTGGTGGGTCTCGCGGCCTCCTCGTTCACCTCGGTCTCTCTCGAACCCCCGCTGGTGTCATTCTGTGTCGCGAAAGGCTCGACCACGTGGCCCGAGTTGCGCAGAGCCGGGCACCTCGGCGTCACCGTGCTCGCCGAAGACCACGGCGCATTGTGCCGCCAGCTCGCCGGCCCGGCCCAGCATCGGTTCAGCGGCGTCGCCTTCGAGATCACCGACAGCGGCGCGGTGATGCTCACCGAGGGGATCGCCCAGTATGACTGCACTATCCGCGAGGAGTTGGAGGCGGGCGATCACGTCATCGTGCTGCTCCAACTCCATGCCGTCGTCGTCCATAACCGCGGGCAGCCCCTCATCTTCCACCGTAGCGACTTCGGAAGGCTCGCGAAGCTTACGGAGCCAGAGCACATATGACGACTTCGATGCAGTCGATGTCTATCGCCACCCAAATTCGAGTTATGCGGCTGAAGAAGTAAATCGACAAGGAAACAAAAGGAAAAGATCAATGACACAGCGTAGCTACAAGTATCTGATCATCGAGAAGCGGGCCAGCGGCGTCGCCGTTGTGACGATGAACCGGCCGGAAATTCTGAACGCGATCAACTGGGAAATGCACGAGGAGCTGGAGCAGGTCTTTGTAGATCTCGACAAGGACGAGTCCGTCCGTGCGATCGTTCTGACAGGTGCGGGACGCGGCTTCTGCTCGGGTGGAGATCAGAAGTCACTCGACAAGGGCAAGGGTCCGGCGCCAACGAGGGGCGGACGCCACCTCATCCGCAACATGCTTGAGGTCGAGGTGCCGATAATCGGCGCCGTCAACGGCGTTGCTGTCGGTCTAGGTGCAACACTTGCATTGTTCTGCGACGTCATCTTCGCAAGCCCGACCGCGCGATTTGCCGATACCCATGTGACGGCCGGCGTGGTCGCCGGAGATGGCGGTGCGGTGATCTGGCCGCTGCTGATGGGACCGGTGCGAGCGAAACACTATCTCATGACGGGCGAGTTCATTTCCGCGGAGAAGGCGGCGTCGCTGGGGATGATCAACGAAGTCATTTCTGACCGGGACGTCAAGGATGCGGCGATCGAGTACGCCGAGATGCTCGCCGGGGGCCCGCAGAAGTCAATCGTCTGGACGAAATACAGCGTCAACAAGATTATCAAGCAGTACGCGCACCTACTGCTCGATACTTCACTTGCGCTGGAGGCACTAACGTTCACGTCGCCAGAGCGACGCGAAGCTGTAGCCGCATTTGCAGAGAAGCGGAAACGCTTCGCAGAGCGATAGGATGAATGTCGAATCCTGTGATGCACTGAGGAGACATTACATGAAGGATTGCGTCGGGAGAGAAATGGGAATGAGGAACGGGCTTTTGCGCCTGGCCATCGCAACGGTGCTGACGATTGCGCTGTCGGTTTCAGCGGCGAAAGCCCGGAAGAAATACGACCCCGGCGCCAGCGATACGGAAATCAAGGTCGGTCAGACTATGCCATTCTCGGGACCGGCATCGGCCTATGCCTCGATCGGCAAGACAGAGGCCGCCTATTTCAGGATGATCAACGACCAAGGCGGCATCAAGGGCCGTAAGATCAACCTGATCCAGTATGACGACACCTATTCGCCACCGAAAGCGGTGGAGCAGGTGCGCAAGCTCGTCGAGAGCGACGAGGTGCTCCTGACCTTTCAGCTGGTCGGTACGCCTTCAAACGCCGCCGTGCAGAAATATCTCAATGCCAAGAAGGTGCCGCAGCTGTTCGCGGCCGCCAGCGCCTTAAGGTTCACCGATCCAAAGAACTTTCCATGGACCTTGGGCTATGATCCAAACAACTTCGTTGAAGGGCGCATCTACGGTCAATACATCCTGAAGGAGCATCAGGACGCCAAGATTGGAGTGCTCTATCAGAATGACGATTTCGGCAAGGACTATCTGAACGGCATCAAGGCGGGGCTTGGAGATAAGGCCACCAAGATGATAGTCGCAGAAACTGCTTACGAAGTGACCGATCCGACGGTCGATTCGCAAGTGCTCAGGATCAAGGATGCTGGGGCCGACCTGTTCTTCATCGCCGCCACGCCGAAGCAGGCGGCGCAGGCGATCAAGAGGACCGCCGAGATCGGCTGGCATCCAGTGCAGATCGTCAGTTTGAAGGCTACCTCGGTTGGCAGCGTCCTGAAACCGGCCGGGCTTGAAAACGCCAAGGGTCTTATCAGCACTAATTATGGCAAGGAGGCGCTCGATCCGCAATGGAAGGACGATCCAGGCGTAAAACGCTATCTTGCCTTCATGGAGAAGTATTATCCGGACGGAGACAAGGGCTCGAATTTCAACGCCTATGCCTACGGCGTCGCGCAGCTTCTGACCCACGTACTGCAGCAGTGCGGCGACGACCTTACTCGCGAAAACGTTATGAAGCAGGCGGCCTCGCTCAAGGATTTCATAGGCGACCTCGCGCTGCCTGGGATCACGATCAACACCTCGCCGACCGACTACCGCCTGTTCAAACGGTTGCAGATGATGCGGTTCAACGGCGAACACTGGGAACTGTTCGGCCCAATCCTGGAGGTTGCGGGGCCTGCGGGTTAGTTGCTGAGTTCTGAGATCCAATCGGCGGCCTGTGGGCCGCCGATTTGTTTCCGGAATCGTCTACGTTGGGATCTTCCCAAAAGTCTTGCCGACCGACAGCACCGCGTGTCGGATCAGGCGCGAATCCTTGACCGCGGTTTGACGATGCTTCGCCGCCTCGCGATAGACGGGATCGCGGATCACCTCGACGAAGACGGAGACGCTTGGATATTGGGCGATGAAGCAGGGCCGAGAGCTCCGAAGTGATCGGGCTCGCTTTCCGCCGCTGGCGGCGGCACGCCCCGCAGCAGCTTATCTAATCGGCGCCGACGCCCCAAGGTCTTGACTGTCCCATATGCCATTGACTTGCCCCGAGCGGGCGGACTTTTCGAGCTCCTCTAAATGCATGATTCAACGCGAATATTGAATAATGACTGATAGTCAGTCAGAAGTGCGACAAATGTTGAGGGAAGAAATCGCGTGAACGCGCAGATGCTGCAATTGGTCGGCCCCGTGCGCTGGCGGATCGCCTCGAGCGTCGGCATCGGTCTCTTGGTGACGATCTGTTACGTGTTGCAAGGAATCTTTCTCGCGTTCGCGCTTGCAGCCTTGTTCGTGGGTTCACCCGTAAGCGAGGTCATCTGGTGGATCGTCGGCTTCGCCATTGTTGTTGTCGTGCGGGGCGCTCTGGTCTGGTCCGCGGAGATGGCAGCGCAAGCCACTGCGCAGAGCACGAAGGAATATCTGCGCGCGCGTCTCCTGTCGCGTCTGATCGATCTTGGCCCTGGAATGGTGTTGCGCCGGCAAACGGGCGACCTGCAGACGACGATCGTCGCTGGCGTCGAGGCGCTCGAAACCTATTACAGTCGTTATTTGCCGTCGATCTTCGTCGCGATCGTCGGATGCATCGGGGTCGTGCTCTATCTCGCCTGGGTCGACTTTAAATCGGCGGTGCTGCTGGGCGCTTTCGTCATTGCGTCTCCGCTTATTGACCGGCTCTGGCTGCGCTGGCACATGCCAAAGTCATACGGCCTCTTCGCCGCCATGGGCGCCTTCGGTGCCCATCTGCTCGACAGTTTGCAGGGTGCCGTGACGCTGAAAGCGTTTAACGCCGCCGCCGCACGCAGGACAAACCTCGCGCAACGTGCTGCAGACCTTCGTCGGGAGGCGATGACCACGCTGTCTGTGTCGCTGATGCGCGCGGGAGTCACCGGCTTCATCACTCTCAGTGGCGTCGCCTTGCCATCGCCCGGGCCCTGCTTGTCGAAGCGCCAATCCTGGTGATGGATGAAGCATCATCGAGCCTCGATACCGAGAACGAGCGAGCCCTGCAGGCCGCCCTGAACGCGATTCGGCGCGACCGCGCTGTGCTCATCATTGCGCATCGGCTTTCGACCATTCGCAGCGCGGACCGCATCGTCCTGCTCGATCGAGGCCGCGTGGTCGAGGAGGGCCGCCACGACGACCTCGTGGCCCGCGGCGGTGTCTATGCCGGCCTTGTGTCCTCGCCAGGAGCCTTGGAATGATGCGCCACGATCTCACGCAATGGCCGCTGGTCGTCACCATCGCAGAAGGTGCTCTTACGCGTGAGGATTATGCCGCGGACGCGCTGGCTCGGTGATGTTGCGTGGAAATAATATTGCGCTGATTGCCGTTAGCGGTTCCAGCGCCGCTTCCAGTACAGACCTGACCGTGATGAGCACGAATGACAAGACTGAGACAGAGGCGATGTCTGCACAGTATGAGCGACGAGAATTAGTCTCCATAATCATCGCTGGCATTGTTGCTGTGGTTGGCCTGCTTTGCCTCGGGTACGATCTTTCCGATGACTCACTCGGCCACGGCGATGGGACGATCACGTCGGCGGTTATTTCTAAGGCAGGCGTCATCGTTACGCCGTCCGAACGATCGGGCTATCTCTCGGCGCCGCAGACGGCACCCGCCTCCAAACAAGCGACGGTTGGACGAGTCATGCACTGAACCCAACTCATCGTGTGGACTTGGTCAGAGACGGATTTTCCGCGACGGTTCCCATGTTCGCCGATGAGGATGCGTTAGCACATCCGTCCCGGGAGCCAGGCTCTAGTTCTAGTCTATTGCCGAGCGGCTGGCGCGGTCGAGGAACTCGGACGGCACGATGGTCGCCATGACGCCTGCGGACCATCACGATCTGCTTAAGCGTCCGAATTCGTGGCCTTGATCGCGTCTTGCCCTTCGCCTTATTGTGGGATCCTCGTATCAGCCGATGGCACTAGCCAGCCCGCAGCCGCTCCGCGATGCCCTAGTATTTGGTTTGAGGACAACGCCGATCGGCTTTCCACCCCGCTTCTAGGTGTCGCCACTACGGTTCCAGACGCGAGTTAACGGGTGGCCACGACATTCTCTGGCCGAGTTGCGTGCCTACGCGTATGTTCACGAAGGCAGATTCGCGCTCGCGCGGTTCGTGCACTAAATTCTCGCGCGCCAGCCGGATTGACCTCCAGCACGTGACAAAGACGATCCGAGATGTCTCGTCATTCTCTCCGACGCACCTCGAAATGAGCTAACGCACCATGACTACTGTCGCGATACTTAGACGACGTCCCCGCACCAAGCCCGCTGAAGTCTGGCGTGAGGAACTCATGGATGCGGCGCAAGCATTGTTTCTTGCGAAGGGTTTCGATGCCGCAAGCGTGGACGAAATCGTCAAAGCGGCTGACGTCGCCAAGGGTACCTTCTATTTCTACTTCAAAACAAAGGAAGACGTGCTGCAGGCGCTTCGTGCGCGCTTCGTCGAGGACATCCATACCCGGCTAATGGAAGCGGTCGATTCCAAGGCGCCGGATGATTGGGTGGGGAGGCTGGATGCATGGGTCGGCGCCGGCGTGAACGGTTATCTCGACGAGTTTGAGCTGCACGATCTTGTTTTTCACGAATTCCGCCCGTCAAATCGACAGAGGAAGCACGACAATCCCATCATCGCACATCTGACGACGTTGATCGCAAGCGGGGAAAAAGCAGGCGCCTGGAAAGTTCGCGATGCGCGTTTGACCGCCGTGATGCTCTCCAACGCTCTTCGCGGCGGGTCGATGATGAAATCGTCGCGCCCGTTAAGTCGAGCCGCACGCGCTTGGTTGCCGAAGTCCGCGCATTTTGCCGCCTGGCGTTACGGCTCCCAGCGAAATAGCAAAAGCGTGGTGCCCGCCGAATCCAAATCTTCGATCTTATGGGTGAGTTCTATGGTATGAAGGTTGCTTTCGACGAGATCGTGGCGACCGCCGTGAAGCACCAGGGACCGGCTCAACGCCGAGATCAACGAGAAGCAGGTCCGGTCGATCAAGTACCAATTCCCTATCGCCAAGTTACCGCTTGCCAATGATCTCGCCGGTGCCGGCTTCATCGCTCAGCCGAAGCTGCATTCGATCTGTGCCGTGGCCGCTTCTTCAATGTGGCGACCTCGTCAACCGCTTCGAGACCGAGACCCGCAACGGATGGCAAGGATGGCTCGCCGAGCATCTGACCCGCACGGGCTTTATTGTCCTGGACGAACTCGAGTAATTACCCTTTGCTCCGTCCCGCGCCTGCTTCTCTTCCATCTCGTCAGCCGGCTCTGCGAGCGTGCCTCCGTTATCCTCACCACCAATCTCTCCGTCGGCGAATGGCCGAGCGTGTTTGGCAATGCCAAAATGACCACGGCGCAGCTCGACCGGCTAATCCATCACTGCGACATCGTCGAGACCGGCGACGACAGTTGGCGGTTCAAAAGCCGCAATGACGTCCAAGCAACTCGCTCGTCTCGCTCCGCAACCCCAGCCAGTTCCGAACCGAGCGCTGCCGTCAAACCCCGCCGCGAAGTCAAAATTGGGCGCCATGAGGGGCAAATTTGAACGCCGATTAACAGATTGGGCGTCGCGAGGGACTGAAAGTATCGCATAACAGGAATGGCTCTGTGGGAACAACAGGACCGAAAGCTCCCAATTAAATCGACCCAAATTTCCAAAGCGGACCACAGCCGTCGCCCGAACCTGCTAACTCGAAATCGGAGAAAGAAAAACCTGTACAACCGTACGAATCGTCGTACATTTGTACGGTACGGCCATCAAGCGAAGCCGGATGGGGCTCTCAATGAAAGATGTCGCAATTGCGGGTTATGCGGAGACGAAGATCGACGTGCGGGGAGGCCGAACATCGTATGAGTTGGCAGGAGACGCACTCGACCAGACTTTGCGTCAGACCAATGTGGACAAGTCCGAAATAGATGGCCTGCTGGTGTCCGAAACTATGAGCGAGAGCGCTAACCCGTTCTGGGCGCAGTATATGGCCGACGTTCTGGGCATGACCCCGACTTGGCTTGAACTGCTAGGGCTCGGAGGCGTCTCCAGCATTGGCGGCGTCGCGCGTGCGGCCATGGCAATTCGAAATAAAGCCTGCTCCATCGCCCTTGTGCTCGCTGCAGACGCGCAGTCCAGCGGCCAAACGCCCGAGCAGGGCGCGCAACGGTTCGAGTTTCAGTATCCCACCGGATTACGCGGTCCTGTCGGTGCATTCGGGATGATCATGCGGCGGTATGACCATCTTTACGGCTTAAACAGGCAAGCCCTCGCTCGGCTCGCCGTGACCCAGCGCAGCCATGCTCTCCTGAATGACAATGCATGCCCGCGCCTGCGAAAGGCGATGACAGAGGAAGATTATCTAAACTCAAAGCTGGTTTCAGACCCGCTGCGCGTCCTCGATAGCGTCATGGTCTGCGATGGCGCGAATGCTGTTCTGATGATGTCCAGCGATGAGGCGAAGCGACGGGGTCTGAAGGCGGTCTATCCGACCGGTTACGCAGAGTTGACGCACTACAAGGTCACTGAACCGCTTACGGAGATCACGGAATCGGGATTTCTGGAGGTGGGTCCGCGTGCGCTGAAGCAGGCCGGATTGCAAGCGAGGGACGTGCAATCCTTCCATCCGTATGATGACTTCATCATCGCGATCATGTTGCAGCTCGAGCAGATTGGCTTCTGCGACGTTGGGAAAAGCGCTGATTTCATCCTCAGCAAGGATATGACGTTCAAGGGGGACCTCCCGCTTAACACTGGTGGCGGACAGATTTCCGCCGGACAGCCGGGGCTTGCCGGGGGAGGGCTTAACCTGGTCGAAGCCGTTCGGCAGATGTTCGGCGATGGCGGACCGCGGCAAATCAAGAGAACTCAGAATGCAATGG
Source organism: Bradyrhizobium sp. Leo78 (assembly GCF_059512425.1). Classification (NCBI taxonomy): domain Bacteria; kingdom Pseudomonadati; phylum Pseudomonadota; class Alphaproteobacteria; order Hyphomicrobiales; family Nitrobacteraceae; genus Bradyrhizobium; species Bradyrhizobium sp. Leo78. Next base: position 58,605 of record NZ_JCAMOT010000029.1, on the reverse strand, counting down.
TCACCGGCATCGGTGGCATCCCCTATGCTCGTAACTGGTGCACCTCAGCAGTCATGATCCTGGAGCAATAGAAATGAACGAGAACGTGAGAGCGCTCCGGCCTCTTCCCAAAACTGGATCATACATCGACACGAAGGAGTTTTGGGACGGAGCAAAGCGCGGCAAGTTGATGTTGCAGTTCTGCAGCGAGGCCAAACGTTTTCAGCATTTCCCAAGGCCGGTAAGCCTGTTCACCGGGCGAAAGACCGTCGAGTGGCGGGAAGCGTCGGGCTACGGAACTGTGTATTCGTGGACTGTCACTCGTTCGCCGTGGCCAGGTCACGAACAGCGGGTCCCGTACATCTGCGCCTATGTCGAGCTCGACGAGGGCGTTCGCTTCTTGTGTAATCTGGTCGATTGCGATGAGAATGAAGTCGAGATTGGCATGCCGGTCGAGGTGCGATGGGACCGGCTCACTGAAGAGATCGCATTCCCCGACTTTGCGCCACGACGGAGTTAGCTGTGAAGCTGCCCGCCTACCTTGCTGCTCAAGCACAGCTTCTGCCGAATAAGGCAGCTCTCGTCTGTGGCGAAAACCGCGTCACATTTCGGCAGCTTCACGAGGACAGCAGCCGTATTGCGACCTATCTGCGCAATTCCGGCATCAATGTTGGGGATCGCATCGCGATCTGCCTACCAAATTGCTGCGAGTTCGTGACCATCTTCTTTGCAATCGTGCAGTGTGGCGCGATAGCGATGCCGATCAATATGCGCCTCTCGTCAAGCGAGATTTCGGCGATCATAAAGGATGCTGAGCCGGCTGCTCTATTCTTCAGCGATTCCGAGCGTGAAGCCGTCGCCAAGCTCGACCCTGCAGGCTTTCAGCGTTTCTTTGTCGGAGAGACCTCAATCGACGGCGAAACCTCCCTTGCAACTCTCCTTGGGACTCAGATCGAGCAGATAGATGTCCCACCAGAGTGCGACGATTGCACGATCTCATACACCTCCGGAACGACCGGGCGACCGAAGGGCGTGATCACCACGCAAGCGAATTATATCGTTGCGAACGGATTCTTGAACGCGACGTATTGGCGAGTGTCCGCCGACGATCGTATCTTGGTCACGACCCCGTTGGCGCATCGAACTGCCTTTGCGCGGGTTGGCAATATGGCCGTCCTGGGCGCGACCCTCTACATCATGCCCCGTTTCGATGCGGAGGAGGCGACCAGGATCATTGAGGCTGAGCAGATCACGCTCATCTCCATCGTTCCGACCGTCGGCCGAATGATGCTGCCGTCCATTGAAGCCAGTTCGGACCGGTATCGCTCCCTCCGCGTCCTTGTGGCGACGGGGGAGGCGTTTCCTGTCGAGGCCAAGCGACGATTGATGGCGGCGCTTCCGCACCTTCAAATCTTTTCTTTCTTTGCGATGACGGAGGCGGGCGCGCTGGCAATGCTCCAGCCGCACGATCAACTCAAGTACAGCAGCTCTGTCGGGCGCGTCACGCCAGGGGTGGAGCTTCGGCTAGTCAACGAAGCGGGCGAGCCAGTGCGAACGGGTGAGGCCGGAGAAATATGGGTGCGGTCGGGACTCCCGGGCCAATATCTTCTATTCAGGACATACTTCAGACAGCCGGACGCGATACGCGACGCGTTTCAAAATGGCTGGTTCAAGACAGGAGATATCGGCCGTTTTGATGAGGAGGGGTATCTCTACATCGTCGATCGAAAGAAGGACATGGTCCTTTCCGGCGGATATAACGTGTATTCCAAAGAGGTCGAACTGGTCCTTCTGCGTCATCCGGGAGTGGCGGACGCCGCAGTGATCGGTGTGCCCGACGAAATCTATGGGGAATCCGTCGCGGCGTTTGTAGAGCTCGATCCCGGAGCCGCCGTATCGGCCGATGCGCTGATTCAGCGTTGCGCGGAGGAACTCGCGAGCTATAAGAAGCCGAAGCACGTCGTGTTCGTGCGTGAACTACCCAAAAACAGCACGGGTAAGGTCTTGAAGACTGAACTACGCAGCGCTTTCAAAAAGCCTCAGATCGTTTAGACAATCCACATCGCCGACATGCCAGAAAACTCCGCAGCAACGAAGCAAGGTTCCTCCACTGTCGAAAGTAGAGGAAAGCTTCAGCAAAGGCACATCGCTGGCGTCGTTTACGACCTGATCGCGGAGCGGGGCATTGAAAACGTAACAATGCGGCAGATTGCCGATGCGGCAAATGTCAGTCTTGGCACGATCACCTATCATTTTCGGTCAAAAGAAGAGCTGATCGCGACGGCGCTCGAGTCAGGTTATGCGTTGCCTGACGACTGGGATCAGTACAAGGGCTCGCCGGCTGCCCAGCTTCGTCGCATCGCATTGTCGTATATTGAGCAGATGCCCGCGAACCGATGGTGGCGCTTCTGGATCAACTCGGTCGCGATGAGTACCCGAAATGCCGAGCTTCAGACGATTCAATCCAAACGCTTCGACAAGCAAAGGCGTTTCTGGATCAAGCTGATTGCGGAGGGGCAAAAGGCTGGCGAGATCAGATCGGATCTTGCCGTTGAAGAGACTGCTGATCGGATGCTCGTCGAGGTTCACGGCCGCATCATTCTTCAACTCGTGAAGCCCGGCTCCAAAATGAGAAATGCTGCGCGCGACGCGATCAATAAAATGATCGATGACGTTCTGACAAACGCATAACTCGCACGCTTTCATTAATCGGCTAGGACGAAAACCGTGCGCTCGCGCGTCTATGCCTGCGCGGATCATATTGTCGCACGCTGGTACGATATGTCGTACAACCGTACGATTTTGCATTGACAGGAGGTTTTCTCCCCGTACGCTAAGGGGATCAATCGCGATCAGCCGTTCAGGAAGTGCGGTATCGGTTGGCGGTCTTGGTCGTTGTTTGAATCTGGGCAGATGCGCTCTTACCAAGCGGGGACAAACATGACCAAATCGTACGCGATATTCGTCGCGATCATGCTTGCGTTGTCTGTAAGTGCAGAAAGAAGCTTGGCTGCGGAGAAAGTTCGAGCGCTCATTCCTGTGCGCAACATCGATGAATCTCTCGCTCCGTTTCCGGTGGCCAAGTATCTGGGCTACTACGCGCAAGAAGGTCTCGACGTCGATTTGCTTGCTGTCGGCGGGTCGAATGAAGTTGCTATTCAGATAGCTGCTGGGAACGGCGACGTCGGGGAAGCAACTCCCGCGCAAGCGGTGATTGGGATGCAACAGAACGCAAGCGCGCCGCTCGACTTGCGGTACTTCTACAACGCGGGCTATCGGAATATTTGGTCGATCTCCGTGCCCGCGGACAGTCCAGTAAAAACGATTGCTGATTTGCGCGGCAAACAGATTGGAGTGACCGCGTTAGGAAGCGCCGGCACCACGTATGGAAAAGCTTACATAAGATCTGGGGGACTGAATCCAGATACTGATGTGACGTTTGTACCAATAGGGGCGGGTCCCCAGGCTGCGACCGCGATCCAACAGAAAGTGGTAGATGCAATCGTCTTCTGGGACGCCGCCAATGTGCGTTTCGAACTGAGCGGGATTAACCTGCGGCCGCTCAAGCTCGACGCCAAGCTCGAGGCGCTGCCGGATGTTTCGATCCTGGCGCGTAACGATGTTATTCGCGACAAGCCAAAAATGCTGGTCGGTTTCGCGAGAGCTGTCTCCAAGGCGCTCGATTTTACATTGGCAAACCCGGCCGCGGCGGTCTTGATCACTTGGAAGATGTATCCGGAAAGTCGACCAAAAGAGAAAGATCCTCAAAAGGCCTTGGCCCAAGGCCTGAAGATTAGTCAGTTGAGAATGGCCGGGTGGACCAATTCAAAGACAGGCGGCAAGAATGGTCTCTTTTTGGAGGACGATTGGAAGAACCTCGGTGCCTTTTTGCTGAGAGAAAAACAGATCACTCAACCGGTGCCGACATCGCGCATGTACACCAACGACTTTATCGACGAGATCAACAAATACGACAGAGCGGCCGTTGTACGGCAAGCAAAAGAATTCGATCTGAAATCGGTCCAACAATAAACCGCCGCGAAGGAGCAGGGCGCCTGCCGACAGGAACAGTCGGCCGGCGTATTTACTTCCAGCCTGTGGGCGAATGCCGGTTACTCGCATCCAGCAACCAGAGCGTTGACTTCTTGGAATTGTGTAAGCCGGTATATCGCTTCGTGTGAGTATTCGGCCCATTACGGTCAAGCGGCGTGAGCACCGCGGTGAGCTGCTTTCCATTGCGCTCAATTTTGGGCGCTAAGCTACAGATCGTTCCGTACGCGCGTCTTTCTGTTGACTGAATAGTCAACTTAAGATAACAATTGATTAGCCAACGAGGATCGTCAGATGACCCGTCATGGGCGGCGGTGTCCACGTTAGGCTCGCGGCGCCGATGCTCTGCGTCTCGAGCCGCAATCAGATCATTAGGAGAGTTAAATGGCTGTCGCACGTCACCCTCGTCCCAAGGAATTAGAGTCAGCCTCCCTTGAGGCAATTATGGACCGTTTTGTCGCTCGTTACGCGGACCGGCGCGCTGACTGGGCGGCTTTTGAAGACGCCAAGATCGAGGGCTTCAAGCGTGCGCAGCATCGATTTATCGGTGCAGGCGGTTCCGGCAAGCACGGAGACAAATCGGCGATCCCTCCGGGAAACTTCACGCTCTCAATCATGTTTGTGCCTCCAGGGCAGGGAAATGCGGCGCATACGCATGAGGTGGAAGAGGTCTTCTTCGTTCTGCAGGGGCATCTCGATGTCTTCGTTCAAGATGAAGACGGCCGCAAAATCGAGAAGCGTCTTGGACCATGGGAGTGCCTTGCCTGCCCGGCTGGCGTCATTCACGGCTACCACAACAATAGCCTCGAACCGGTTTATTTCCAGGTGATGCTTGGCCGCGGCCGGCCTGAAACGATGGGCTATGCCGACGACGAACTGTATAAGCGTCGTGATGCTCACCTGGCGGCGTCCTAACTGAGGCTCCTGATTGGAGGCTTCTGCTGACGTGTCCTTACGCAGCAGACGCCTTTCAAGTGATGGCGGACCGTACTTGGTACAGCACGGATGGTCGTGCAAACTGCGGTTGGAATCGCGACCACAGTATCTTCAGCCTCCTGACATCCGGCGTCCGGGTTGAGAAGGCAGAGCAATCATGTGACGCGAGACGCACATGAGCCGCATTGAGCATGATTTTCTCGGTCAGCGCGAGATTGCTGACGACCTCTACTATGGCGTTCAGACCGTCAGAGGTTTTGAAAACTTCAACATTACCGGCGTTCCGATGAGCCATGAGCCCTTCTTTGTGAAGGCTTTTGGTTACGTCAAGGCTGCAGCGATGGCAAATCGAGATCTTGGGGTCTTGGCGCCGGATATTGCCGCAGCGATCCTGGAAGCCTGCGACCGGCTCACCAACGGAACCGTGAACGATCAGTTCATCACCGACCTTGTGCAAGGCGGTGCCGGCACTTCAACCAACATGAATGCTAACGAGGTGATCGCCAATCTCGCGCTGGAAACGCTGGGCCGGGAGAAGGGCGAGTATCAGTATGTCAGCCCGAACGATCATGTGAACTATGGTCAGTCGACCAATGATACTTATCCTACAGCGCTTCGTCTGGCGCTGATCATGCGGCTTGAGCCGTATCTTGCTGCACTGGGAAAGCTGCAAGATGCGTTCTTTGACAAGGGAAAGGAATTTTCACGCGTCCTGAAGATGGGCCGGACCCACCTTCAGGATGCCGTGCCCATGTCTCTGGGTTCGGAGTTTCGGGGCTGGGGAACGACCATTGGAGAGGAGATTGACCGTACACGAGAGGTTCAAAAGCTGCTCCGAGAGATAAATCTTGGAGCGACTGCGATCGGTACGTCCGTCACCGCTGTCCGCGGCTATCCTCCCCTGGCGGTGAGACATCTAAGCGATCTGACGGGCCTTCAGTTCGTGCTCGCGAACGATCTCGTTGAAGCGACGTCGGATACGGGAGCTTATGTGCAGCTCTCGGGCGCTCTGAAGCGAACAGCGAGCAAACTGACAAAGATATGCAACGATATCCGGTTGCTGAGTTCAGGGCCACGCTGCGGATTGAATGAAATAAACCTGCCTCAGCTGCAACCCGGTTCTTCAATCATGCCCTGGGAAGGTCAATCCGGTCATTCCCGAAGTCGTGAACCAGGTCAGTTTCCTGGTCATCGGTCTCGACACCACAATTTCGCTCGCGGCCTCGGCGGGACAATTGCAGCTCAATGTGATGGAGCCGGTGATCGCTTTTTCGCTATTCTTTTCCATTCGCACCATGGAACGAGCGGTGACGAGCCTTCGCGATCGTTGCATCGGTGGAATAACGGCCAACGAGGAACATGCGAAAAATCTGGTTCTGAACTCTTTAGGCATCGTCACGGCATTGAAGCCCTTGTTCGGCTATCGCGTTTGTGCCGAAATCGCCCGGACGAGCTATTTGGAAGGAAAGTCGCTTCACCAGCTAGTCGTGGTGGAGCGAAAGCTCATGTCTCAACAGCAATGGGATGAAATGCTGAACTTTGAACGATTGGTCAATCTAGACTTTTCATAGCTTGACACGCGCAGAAATCATGCCTGTTTGACGGCTTCTGCAAATCTTTCGAAGAATTGATCAGCAAGCTTTTTTGCCGTGCCGTTGATGAGGCGCTGTCCGAGCTGAGCCAGCTTCCCGCCGATTTGCGTCTCAACCTCATAGGAGAGCAACGTGTTTTCGCCGTGATCGGCGAGGCGAACCGAGGCAGCCCCCTTGGCGAAGCCCGCGATGCCGCCGTCCCCGGTACCGGAAATCCGGTATCCTTCCATGGGCGAAATATCAGACAACGTCACTCGACCTTTGAACTTCGCCTTCACAGGGCCGATCCGATTGATCGCGACCGCCTCAAACTCGTGCTCGGACAGGAGATTAAGCTCCTCGCAACCCGGGATGCACGATTTGAGCGTGTCGGGGTCGTTAAGCTTATTCCACACTGTCGCGCGGGAAGCCGCCAGCTCAATTGTCCCGCTCATCGTCATCGGCATTATCAAGGTCCTTGTTTAAGTGAGGGACGGTGGCGTCGAACACCGCACTAAGAAATGGGCACGCCGCGGATGTAAGCTCAAGCGAGCTGAAGTTCGACGGTGGTTCGATCCGTGTCATTACGCAGGGATCAACCCACTTCGCTTTTTAATAGTTTGAACCAGGCTAAAAGGAGCGAGGACTGAGGTCTTGGGGTTGGCTTCAAGCGTCTTCGATCGAATTGTCGTGGAGAGTTCTCCGAATTCTCCGCGCGCAACGTATGAATGTAGATTGCCTTCAGCGTTCGGATCGACGATCAAACGGACGCGTGTCTTGTCAAAGCCTAGTCCTGCCAGCGCGATAGCGGCCACGACATTTGCATTTTGCGGAAATATCAGTGCAGCTGTCCGAGCTTCGCAATCAATAATGGTATGAGGCTCAGTCACTCTGTCCAACTGCACGATCTTCTCGGCAGCCGTTCCCTTCCACGCCGCGGGGGCGTTTCGTCCAATGTATTCGACAGATGAGAGGCCTGCCTCTCGCGCAGTGCTGAGCGCGTCTATTCCACCGAGAGCTCCGCCGGGAATCAGCAGCTTGCCGCCGCTTGAACTGGCAGACCGAAGCGCTGCCTCCAGTTCAGGATCAGCCAGCGCACCAACGGACACGACGAGCAGATCAGTTCCGCGGCGCAGGACGGTTTCGCCGAAAGTTCGCAGTGCGCCATGACCGGCGCATTCCACCACGAGATCTGGTCGTGCCGATAGTAGTCCCTCGATATCGTCGACCACTGGCTTGGAGCAAATGTCGGCTCGGGGCAACGAAAGGATTGCACAAGTCTCGATTTCCGGCTCGGAGTTCAATTGCGAGATGAGAAATCGTCCGATCGCTCCATATCCGATAACTGCAATCCTCAAGGGGAAACTCCACGGTCGAGGTCAGCTATATGTTGACGATACAGTCAACATGATGTCAAGCTCTCAAGTCAGATGTCGAGCGCTCGCCAGTCGTGCGCATGAGAGAGCAGGAATATAGGAATGAAGATGGCTGAGAGTTCTGTGCGCGCGCCTGTAACGAAGGACGGTCGCTTCTCGGTTATCGATCCCTGGACTCAAGTAGCTGCATTTGATGTGCAGCCGGGCGGAAACGAGGCGGTTGATCGGACGGCAAAATCCGCGCGGTCAGCTTTCCAGGCATCTATCAAGGCATCTGCTCATCAGCGTGCATCCTGGCTGGTCGCTGCAGCCAAGGTCCTCGAGGGCGAGTTCGATCGCCTTGTGGCAATGACAATCTCGCACATCGGCAAGCCGCGCCGGGCCGCGGAAATGGAGGTGAAGCGCAGCATCGCGTTTATTCAGGCGTGCGCGCAGCATATCCACAGCATTGGCGGCGAGGTCATCCCGCTTGATGCTGTCCCTGCAGGCAAGGGATTGTTCGGATTTGCGCGGCGCGTGCCGTACGGCGTCGTGGCCGCGGTCACGCCGTTCAATGCGCCGTCCAATTTGCTGGTTCAGAAAGTCGCGCCGGCGCTCGTGACTGGAAACGCCGTCATCATCAAGCCAAGTCTTGAAGGCACGCAGATCGCGGAAGTGATTGCGAAGGCATTTGTCCAGGCGGGTCTTCCGGAAGGGCTCATTCACGTCATTCCGGGCGACCGTGACGAGGCGCTTGCACTTGCCGCGCATCCGGACGTGGATGTCGTTACCCTGACGGGAGGAACTGCGGCGGGGGACGCTTTAGCGCGCGCGGCAGGCGCGAAGCGCTTCCTCGGCGAACTTGGCGGAAATTCAGCGAACATGGTGGCCGCAGATGCGAATCTCGAGGACGCCGTTGCGCGCCTCATTCCATCATCTTTCGAAGCAAGCGGTCAGCAGTGCATCTCGACCCAGCGGATCATCGCGGAGACGTCGATTTTCGATAAGTTTCTCGAGCGCTTCGTCGAGGCGTCCAAGCGGCTCAAACTGGGGGATCCCAGACTGCCCGAGACCGATCTGGGGCCTGTTGTAAATGCGCGCGCTGCAGCCCGAATAACCTCTATGCTCGATGATGCGCGGGCACTTGGTTGCAGCATCGTGAGCACTGGTGAAAGCGCTGGATGCCTCATTCCGCCAACGATCGTCGTCGATCCTCCTCCAGAGGCGCGACTGGTTCGCGAAGAGGTTTTTGGTCCGGTGGTGGTTGTCATGCGGGCTGACAGCCTCGACCATGCAATTAAGATCGCCAACGAATGCGAGTTCGGACTGCAGGCGTCGTGTTTCACGACGAGCCTGGCGTCGGCAATGCGGGTTTCGGAGGAGTTGAGGGCGGGTTCCGTCTGGATCAACGAAGCAAGCCGCTTCCGTCTCGATAACTATCCCTTCGGAGGCGTTGGCAGGTCAGGCGTGGGCCGCGAGGGGCTCCCATACGCCCTTGAAGAATACACGCAGCCGAAGTTTACCGGCGTCAGGATTGCCTGACGCTGGATCAACGAGCCCAGGACGGCGGTGTTTCCTGCATAAATTGAAGGCAGGCGCGACCTAGTTCGTCCCGGGCAGTGTTGAAGTGGGCAATGATCGATGTGTGATTATGCCCCTTCATCCACTTGAACGGCGGAGCGCGTCCCTTCGTGGCGGCTAAGCGGTGGGCGAGCTCGAAACAGTAAACGTCAATGAGAGGATTCTCAAACTCGGCGCAGGCCACGAAGGTGGGCGGGCTTTGAGCGTCGATATGCGAGACCGGCGATAGATCATCGTAAATTGATGTATCCGGACCGTAATAGGCCATGACGCGTTTGGCGTTCGGATTATCGTCTCGCGCATCAGCGCGGACTCTCCCGCTGACGATCAGAACACCGGCAAGGCCGTGGCCAGCAGTTGGTTGCAGCCTTTTATCGTAGGCATAGCTCCCGACATGAGCGCCTCCCGCGGAATGGCCCATGAGGAATATGCGCTTCGGATTGACGTTAATCCGGCTGGCGTTGGCCCGAACCCAGCTCACGACTTTCGCGATGTCGAACGTTGCTTCTGGATACTGAATCTCGGGCGCAAGGCGATAGCCGACATTAACGCCGACGACGCCGTGCCGGGCGAAGTAATACAGCACGTTGGCGTAGATCTCAGAGCTGCGATGCCGGCTGCCCTCGGTGAAAGCCCCGCCGTGCACGAAAATGAGAGCGGGTCGTTTTCCGACGGCGCCTCTCGAGGGAGTAAACATCTCAAATTTCTGCCTCTCATGCTCCCCATAGGAGATAGTCTCGACAGCGATGTTGTCCTTCGGCGACCACTTGAGCACGTCGGTGAACTTGTCGATCATCAACTGAATGTGGCCCTTTGTGTCGGAGGCCCAAACCGGGCCGACCTTTGCCATGAGGTCGGACAATTCAGACGGTATCGTCGGCAGCACAGTCATTCTGCACTCACAGCTTCAGAAGTTTTCGCGCGTTTTCCCCGACGAGTTTACGTTTGTCGTCCGGCGATAGTTGAAGTTGATTGATCCACTCCATGCCATCCTGGTTCGCGACGTAGGGGTAATCGACGGCGAACATGATCCGGTTGATGCCAAGCTCGAGCATTGTGCACATGAGCGCGGGCGTGGAAAAAAATCCGCTCGTCGTCACGTGGAAATGTTCACAAAACGTCTTGCGGAAATCGAGCGGCCTCTGGCCGGGGCGGGCGAGCGCCTGATTGATGCGCCATAGGAGGAATGGCAGCGTCTCTCCAAGGTGCCCGAGGATGATCTGGAGCTTTGAGTATTTCTCAAGCGCTCTGCTCAAGATGAGCCGGATGGCAACGGTCGCCGTCTCGACTGTGAATCCCCAAGCCGGGCGGATAACGGTCGGAAATTCATTCGCGTAGTCGTCGTAGTAAAGTTTGGTGACGTCCGAATTTGGAACCGAGGGATGCAGATAAATCGGAACGTCAAGTTTTTCCGCGACCTCAAAGATTGGCCAGAACCGCTTATCGTCGATGAACAGGCCGTTTGTTAAGCCGTGAATCATCGCCCCCTTAAAGCCCAGTTCCCTGACGCATCTCTCCAGCTCCAACGTCGCCTGTTCTGGAACCGGAGTCGGAAGGGCTGCAAATGCTGCAAAGCGGGATGGATATTTGGCGCAAGCCTCGGCGAGGCGATCATTCGTTCGCTTTGTCAGGTCGACGGCGATCTCTGGCGGTAATTTTTGTGCAGCCGGTGCGCCGTGGGAAAGCACCTGGATATCGATTCCGGCCTCATCCATCGAACGGAGTCGAACGTCGCCGATCTCCGTCAATAGATCCTGGACGTGCGACTTGTTCTCGCCACTGGGAAAATGCCTTGCCAATTCAGCATCCCAATAGTGCTCTTCAATGGCAATGACTGGCGCATTGTTATGCATTGCAAAATCCCACTTTTATGCTCTCATGCGGTTTGACGCAGGCTACCCATGTGTTGACCGAATAGTCAACAATCCATATAATGATCTGGGATTGCCTGGTCACTAACAGCCGTCAGCTTAGGTAGGCGCTGGTGTATCACTTTGAGGAGGCCGTAAGCCGATGGTTGTTTTTCGCTGGGGGGCACAATGAAGCCGCCGATTCTGGAGTATGCCGCGCCCACTTCTGTCGACGAAGCTGTGAAGTTGCTGGCATCAAGCGATGGGAACGCGAAGGTCATTTCCGGCGGACAAAGCCTGATGCCAATGTTGGCCTACCGTCTCGCGTCGCCGAACCTCCTCGTTGATCTCAAGCATCTCAAAAATCTGAACGAAATTACCATCGATGAAGATGGAGTGCGATTGGGCGCGAAAGTGCGCTGGTGCGATATCGAGGCAGACAGGCGACTTTCTGTCAGTCATCCTCTGCTTGCAGAGGCGATCAAGCACGTTGCGCATTACCAGGTTCGGAATCGGGGAACGGTCGGTGGATCTGTCGCTCATGCGGATCCTTCGGCTGAAATGCCGGGAATCGCGCTCACGTGCGAAGCGCAAATGACCATTGTTGGTCCGTCGGGCACGCGGACTGAGGAGGTCGCCGATTTCTTTGTGGGGCCGCTGCAAACGACTCTCGAGCCGGATGAAATTTTGACAGAGATTCGGCTCCCAGCCTGGAATGCGAAGCGAAAGTGGGCGTTTCTAGAGTTCGCCCGGAGGAAGGGCGATTTCGCCATGGCGGGAGTCGCTCTCTATTACGATCTCGACGAAAAGAATCAGATCGTTGGCGCTCATGTGGGGGCCATCGGCATTGCGGATCGGCCGATTCGTTTAAACGAAGTCGAGGCTTTGCTGAACGGAAATCCTCTGACCGAAGGCCTAATCGCCGCGGCCTCTGCGAAGGCAAGACAAACCGTCGATCCGCCATCCGACATTCACGCGCCGAGCGAGTATCGAGCGGCCCTTGTCTCGACACTTCTGGCGCGTGGCCTGAAGAAAACGGCGATTTAGGAGTTGGTTATGCAAATCGAATTCGATCTCAACGGCAACTCCGTAAAAGCCAATGTCGAGCCGCGCACGACACTTGCCGACTGCATCCGAAACAATCTTGGGCAAACCGGAACGCATCTCGCGTGCGAGCACGGTGTGTGTGGAGCGTGCACGGTGCTGGTCAACGGTGAGGCTGTACGCTCGTGTCTGATGCTGGCCGTTCAAGTCCAGAACGACAGCGTGGTTACCATAGAAGGGCTCTCGGGTGACGAATTGTCGCCGCTGCAAGCCGCATTCCGCAAGCACCACGCGCTGCAATGTGGGTTCTGCACACCAGGCTTCATCACGACAGCGCACGCGCTGCTCAGCCACGAGCCGGACGTCGATGAAGAGCGAATTCGTGATGTCCTCTCCGGCAATCTCTGCCGGTGTTCGGGATATATCCCCATTGTCGAGGCCGTCTTGGAGGCGCGCAGCTCATACCGGAATGCAGGTGGCAAGTCATGAAAGTATCAAATTCCTACATCGGCCGCCCGATGGAGCGCGTTGAGGACTTCCGCTTGGTGCGGGGCGCTGGCACTTACGTCGCTGACGTCAACAGGCCACACCAGCTCTATGCGGTAATTTTGCGAAGCTCCACTGCTCACGGGATTATCGAGTCGATCGATACTCAAGCCGCTCTCGCACTCGAAGGCGTTCACGCCATCCTGACGGCTAAGGATTTCGGAAATACGGTTCCGCGGATTCCGTTGAGGTTGCAGCCATTGCCGCAGCTTGAGACCTTTCATCAACCTGTGATTGCCGACGGCAAGGTTCGCTATGTCGGTGAGCCGGTCGCCGTGGTGGTTGCTGAAAGCCAGGCCATTGCCGAGGACGCGCTTGAATACGTTCGCTTGGACATTGAACCGCTGGCCCCTGTCGCCAATCGTGCTCATGCAGAAGCTAAAAAGTCACTGCTTTTCGAAGAACACGGTTCGAACGTTGCCATCACCTGGAAGGCCTTCCGCGGCAATGCGGACCAGGCCTTTAAGACTGCCGATTACGTTCGGCGTGAACGGTTCAAGGTACAACGGCACGCTGCGATGTTCATGGAGCCACGTGGCTTTGTGGCAGAGTGGGACAATGCGGCCGGCAAATTGACCGTATGGGGAGCGGCGAAGACCGCTTGGTATAACCGCCGTACTCTCGCTGCCCAAATGGGCCTCGATCTAGAGGCGGTTGATCTGATCGAGGTGGATGTCGGCGGCGGTTTCGGATCTCGCGGAGAATTCTATCCGGAAGACTTCCTTATCCCGGCCGCAGCGAAGATCGTCGGCCGGCCCGTTAAGTGGGTGGAAGATCGGCGCGAGCACATGATGAGCGCTAATCACGCGCGCGATGTGGAGTGCGAAGTCGAGTTCGCCGCAACACGCGACGGCAAGTTCATTGGGCTGCGAGGAGAGGCGTGGTGCGATACCGGAGCTTATGTCCGGACGAACGGTTCGGTCGGGCCGCGCAACATCGCGCAATACATGAGCGGTCCGTATTGTTTTGAGCACATCGATATCAAAAGCTCGATGTTGACCACAAACAAGACGCCCTGCGGAACGTACCGAGGCCCGGGCCGCTATGAAACAGATTTCATTCGCGAGAGGATGATTGATTTGGCCGCTCAAGACCTGAACATCGACCGTGTCGAAATACGCCGGCGAAATCTGGTGGCGGATGCTCAGATGCCTTATCCGCTTGCGTCGATTACCCCCTACGACAGTTCGACGGATCTCGACAGCGGTGACTATCAGGCGGTCTTTGATCGCTGCTTGCGCGAATTCAAATGGGAAGAGAAATCCAAGCTTCGCGGGCAGCTTATCGATGGCTACTATCACGGCCTGGCCGTGGGAAGCTTCATTGAGGGGGGCGCGGCAGGCCCCAAGGAAGAAGTTCGACTGGTGTTGGAGCCCGGTGGATTGCTGACGGTCTACATGGGATCGTCTTCGGTCGGGCAGGGGCTGGAAACCATCATGGCGCAGATCGCTGCGGATGCGATGGAGATCTCATACGAGAAAATTACGATCCTTCACGGCTCCACGAGCTACGTGAAGGATGGCTATGGAGCCTATCATTCTCGCTCAACCGTGATGGGAGGATCTGCAATCCTCGTTGGTGCTGAGAAGTTAAAGGACCTCATCCGAGAAAAGGCGGCCGCTCGTTTTGGATGTGCGCCAACTGAAGTGTCGCTCGTTGAAGAGCGGGCAACTTTCCGACAATCCAGCATACCGTTCGGTGAGCTTTCGGAAGAGCCGCTGGAGATCGAAGCCGAATTCCTCAACAAGAAGTACACATGGGCTTACGGCACCCAGGCCGCCCACGTCGGGGTCGATCCTGGCACCGGTCACGTCAAGGTCCTTGACTACATGTCGGTCGAAGACGTGGGGCGCATGATCAACCCATTGACCCTTCACGGACAGGCCATCGGCTCCATTGTTCAAGGTCTCGGCGGCGCCTTCCTCGAACATCTCGTTTACGACGATGAAGGGCAGCTTCTGACGGGTTCCTTCGCCGATTACCTCATGCCAACGGCGTCCGATTTCCCCAAGATCCAATCGATCACGGTTGAACTGAAACCCTGCCCAAATAATCCCTTGGGCGCCAAGGGCGCGGGAGAGGGGGGCCTTATCCCTGTGGGCGGCTTGATGGCAAATGCTATTGCCGACGCGCTGTCCCATCTCAACGTGCAGCCTATGGAATTGCCGCTGTCGCCGCCGAACGTCTGGCAGTTAGCTGAGAATGCGAGTGCGGGTGTTTCGCTGGCTTAGAGCGTTTTTGTTTGATTTTCGCGAGCGTTTACGCTCTCTCGTCTTATGGTGAGGGCACGCTCGCGTCCAAAGAGGCATATAGGCCTTAGGATACGGAGGAGTTTTCACTTCAGCTATCGAAGATAAGGGAGACCGTCTTGGCGCGTCGAAGTAGCGATCCAGCTCGTGTTCGAGAAAAGATTCTGAAGCTCGCCATGGAGGAATTCGGTCGTATTGGATTCGAAGGGGCGCGCGTTGATCGGATTGCTGAGCGGTGCAATCTCAGCAAGAACATGCTGTACTACTATTTCAAGTCCAAGGAGGGATTGTTCGTCGCTTCGCTTGAAAAGATGTACGAAGCGTTTCGTGATCAGCAGCGGGATTTATCCATCCGCGCAAGCGATCCAATGTTCGCAGTGGAGCAGCTGATCGAGCACACGTTTGTTGCTCTCGAAAGCAATCCGAATCTTATTCGGCTGCTCAACGAAGAAAATAAGCATCGCGGCAAATACATTCGAAAGTCGAAGCGGATTCGGGATCTGTACAATCCGCTTGTCGAGACCCTCAGTTTCATTCTCGATCGCGGGCGGAAGGATAAGATATTCCGGGCGGATCTCGATCCCACGCTGGTTTATCTGACGCTGTCGTCGCTATGCTATCACTATCTCTCAAATCAATACACCTTGGAAATTGCCCTTGGCCGTGATCTCAGTTCTGTCAGTTCGCGCCAGCACTGGGTCCGTCACGTGACAAACGTTGTCCTGCAATTCTGCATCTTCGATCCCGAAGATATGTTGCGCCAAAAAGCTGGAATGAAATCTCTCGAAATCGATGCGCGCGAACGACGCAAGGTCGAGTCTTGAAAAATAAGACTGTGCGCGCAGCACAAATCGAGTGCAGTGCACGCCATTCCGAGAGCTGCGCTCCGTTCCGCTAACATCCGCATTTATGATTGAAGGCCAACTGGTTAGATGAGGTGACGACAGAGAATTCTGTCGCCTCTCGCTACATTTGGTCGTGTCGAATTTGCAGAAGCTACAACAATTAGGCAATTCGCGTTGCGTGTTGCCTGAATGCTTTGCAGCAAAAGACATTTGTAGCTAGACAAATCCTAGAAATCCCAGTTAACTTCCTGGTCAACAGAGACCAAATCGTCGCGTATGTGGCGCGACAGATTAAGGCGAAGTGGATTAGGGATGATTGGTTCGAGCGCCCAGCTGAAAAACAGGGATGGTGAACGCGTTGCTGATATTCCCGGGAAGCCGGCAATGATCAGAATCGCTAATTTGGAAAAGCGATTTAATACGCGCTCAGGTGAGACGGTAAATGCGCTGACGAAGGTCAATCTCGACATTCGCGAGGGCGAATTCATTTCGGTCGTGGGGCCGAGCGGATGCGGCAAGACGACGCTGCTGCGCATTTTGGCGGGACTGGAGCAGGCGACGTCGGGCGTGGCGGAATGCGCGGGCGCGCAGATTACCGAGCCGCGTCCCGATGTAGGAGTCGTCTTTCAGCAGGCGACGTTGTTGCCATGGAATACAGTGCTCGAGAACGTTCTGCTTCCCGCAAGGCTCCGGCACGATAAATCTGAAGCTGTTGTTACGCGCGCTCGAGGACTCTTGTCCTTCATGGGCCTGCAGGATTTTGCGGAAAAATATCCGTTTGAACTGTCAGGCGGCATGCAGCAGCGCGTGTCGATTTGCCGCGCTTTGATGCGCGAACCGCGCATCTTGCTCATGGATGAGCCGTTTGGTGCGCTCGATGCAATGACCCGCGAAGCCATGAACATGGAGCTGATGCGAGTTTGGTCGGAAGAGAAGAAGACCGTCGTCTTCATCACCCATAGCATTCCGGAAGCCGTCCTGCTTGGCGATCGCGTCGTTGTCATGTCCCCGCGGCCGGGAAGAATATCGGAAGTCATCGACGTTGATGTCGGTCGTCCCCGCAGCCTCCAAACGATGGCGACGCCGCGGTTTGGCGAGCTCTGCGATCACATCCGTACAATCTTCGGTGCACAATCAATGACGGCGACCTCGCTATGAGCAAAACCTCATCAAACAAAAACCGGCTTCAATCGATTGTGCTCGCGGTTGTGCTTTTAGCCGTCTGGGAAGGTGCATGTCGCCTGTTTGATATCTCGCCGATCGTCCTGCCGGCGCCGAGTTCGACCGTTGTGCGCCTCTACGCTTTGTTTGAAAGCGGTACGATCTGGCCTCATCTCTGGGCAACGCTTTTCGAAATCTTGCTAGGGTTTGTGCTCGGCTGTATCGTCGGCCTAGTCGTCGGCGCGATGATATCCCTAATCCCGGCGTTCGAGCGGCTCGTCTATCCCTATCTGGTTGCTCTTCAGACGCTGCCCAAAATTGCCATAGCGCCACTCTTCATCATTTGGTTCGGCTATGGATTGACTTCGAAAGTCGTCATTACGGCTCTTGTCTGCTTCTTTCCTGTCCTCGTCAGCGTCATCGCCGGATTCCATTCACCGGATAACGATCAGTTGGACATGATGAAGGCGTTCGGCGCGACGAAGTGGCAGGTTCTCGTTCGCCTGAGAATTCCTTCAGCGTTGGTTTTGATCTTTGCCGGATTGGAGATTGCTGCAGTGCTCGCAGTCATCGGTGCGATCGTGGGAGAGTTCGTTGGTGCGCAAGTTGGATTGGGGTATCTCGTTGTTACGCTGAATTTCAGCATGGATGTTCCGGGCGTCTTTGCAGTTCTCGTCGTCCTGTCGGTGATCGGTTTGGCGATGCATGGCCTCATGCGCTACGCGGCTCGTCGTTACATTTTCTGGATCCGTCGTAGCGAAGCGCCGGTAATGACTTAAGCGATCCTAAAAGGAGTCGGATATGCCGATTAGACGTTCCCTGCGGCGCCTGTTTCTTTCATCGATGATCGTTGCTGCTGCTGTGTGTGACTTCAGCGCCGCAAACGCACTCGAGAAAGTCCGGGTACTGATCCCAGTCCGCAATATCGATGAGGCTTTTTCACCATTCGTCGTCGCGAAGGAAAGGGGGTATTTCGCTTCCGAAGGTTACGACGTTACGTTGATCGCCGTCGGTGGCTCCAACGAATCGGCAATCCAGGTCTCGGCGGGAAATGCGGAAGTCGGCGCCGCCTCTCCAGGCGAAGCTCTGGTTGGGGTTCAGTCCGGAAAGCTCGACATTCGGTACTTCTACGGGCTCTACTACTCGAATATCTGGTCGGTCGCCGTGCTACCTGATAGCCCAATCAAAGCGCTCAGCGACCTGAAAGGCAAGAAGCTGGGCGTCCAATCAATGGGAAGCGCTGGCACGACCTTTGGCCGCGCGTTTGTACAGGCCGCCGGCCTGAATCCCGACAAGGATATTTCCTTTCTGCCGATAGGTGTGGGAGCGCAAGCCGTTACGTCGATCCGTGAGAAATTCGTTGACGGCCTCGTCTACTGGGATGCCGCGCTAGCCAAGTTCAAGTTCTCAGGCCTCGACCTTCGCGAACTACCGGTAGCGGAAAATCTGCGCTCGCTACCGGATGTCGGATTGCTGGCCCGCAGGCAGACGATCGAGAGCAATCCGAAGATGCTAACGGGAATTGGACGGGCCGTTGCAAAGGGCTACGACTACTCAATGGCAAATCCGGAAGCGGCGGTTCTGATAACTTGGAAAGCGTATCCCGAGGCCGCATCCAAAAACCCAGATAGGGCCGCAGCGCTTAAGGAAGGGGTAATCGTCAATCAGGCGCGGCTCGGCATTTGGAATACGCCTAAGATTGGTGACAAGCACGGCACGTTAGTCCCTGACGATTGGAATCGGCTAATCAACTTCTTCGTCGACCAGAAGGTCTTACCGGCTCCCCTGCCTATCGATCACGTTCTAACGAACAAGTTTATAGATGGTATCAACAACTACGATAGAGCGGCCATTATCAACGATGCGAAGAAGGAAGACAGCTTCAAGCTTCAGGGCGGTTGAGGATCGTCACGCTCGGCCATGTTAAAATCTGGCGTGGTCTTCAGGCCCGGTGGGGTGCAGTTGGTTTCGCTATCCCATCATGACGAACGGCAGGATCGCCGCCGCACCAGCAATCGCGTGCCAAGGCGGCTAATCGCCAGAGCGCGGGGTAGCGCGCCGATCGCATAGCCGATCTAGGCGCCGCGCAAAGACCCGCACCGTGCGACGCCGTGCCCTTCGTTGGCCAGAACCGGTGCACGATCTCCTCGCCAAGCTTTTGCAGGTTTCCGGTTATGAGAACGCGGTTGAGCAACACCCCGTTGAAACGGTTGGCGCCGGAGTTCTGCAGTCCCAGGCCGAGGGCGAGAATGATCGGGCCTGAGGCGACGTCCGCGAAATTGCAAAGTTCGCTAACAGCATCGCGATGACAGCCAGCACCATCCATATCCGCGTGCCCGCGCGATCCGCGAGCCATGCCAAAACGACTCCAGTGAGGAACACAAGGACGATAAGTCGCGACTTCAATGCCGAGAAAGATCGTGTTGCCAATCATGGGGCCGGCAAAGGCATTGAAGTCGATATGTCCGATGGCGTCGGCATATCTGGGCGGTGAGGAAGAGAGGGATCGCCCGAAGCATTGGACGCTCAAAGCCGGTCGGACGCCAGAAGGCGGTCCAATAGGACACTGTGAGCGATTTGACGACCCAATTCATCATCGCGAGGTCGGCCGCGAAGCTGACCGTTCTGAGGCGGCCCAAACGCGGCTAAGTGTCTCGTATTCCGAGACGCCCATCGGGTGATCGATAGGCGGATATTGAGCTAGGTTGCGCTGCAACGCTTCCAGCTGCCCGACCAGCCCGCCGCGCAGTGTCTCAAATACTCGCCCGAATTTTTGAAAAGTCATCTAGTGTCTCCGAAGCAATATTCCCAATGGCTGCGGCTCGGGTCAGTTCGTTGACGGTTTTGGCGAAGGGACTGTCCAACGGTCACACAGCAAACTGCCTTCGTTCTGACCGCAGATTTCGCTGCTCCCAATTCAGGTAAGCGAGGGTCTCCCCCTCGGAACCGCGCGACCCATATATTGCTAGATCATGTTGACGGGATCCAGCCTGACCACCTGCTTCATTCCAAGGCCAGGCAGCACAACAGCCCAACGTTAGGTGGTCAATTTTGGACGCCGATCTCGCGGCTTAGGGGGTCAATAGAGGTGTATCAGCCGCGCCCGCGCCGTCGCCGCAACCCTGACCAGCTCCGACCGCGCGAGCGCCACACTGTGCCGTGGGCAAGCTCAGAAAGGTAAGCTTGACAACAAACCGCAATTAAAGGGCCGAATGACATCCTCGGACAGCCAACAGCGCGATGCCCATGACCCACATTGGCGCCACGGGCGGTATGAATCACCCGATGACCCCGCCGGTCGCGGCGATGCGGGCCAGATGGAAATCGGTGTCACCGAGCTGGTGATCGATCATAGTCAGCCGCTTGAAGTAGTGGCCGATGCGATATTCCATGGTAACCCCAATGCCACCATGCAGATGAACACCGCTCTGGCCTACGAAGCGCGCGGAGCGGCCGATCTGCACCTTGGCCGCCGCGACCGTCTTGGCGCGCTCGTCGAGATCGATGAAGCTCGACGCCATCGAGGCCAGGTAAGACATGCTGCGCGCGGACTCCAGCGCGGTGAACATGTCGGCGGCGCGGTGCTGCAGCGCCTGGAACGAGCCGATGGCGACACCGAACTGCTTGCGTTCCTTGATATATTCGACAGTGATCTTCAAAGCCTCCTCCATCGCGCCGACCGCCTCGGCGCACAGCGCGATGCGGGCGTCATCGACCACTTGGTCGACGATGGGCAGACCGTCCTCGGCATCGCCGATCGCCGCATCAGCGCCAACCTTGACATTGTCGAGCTTGATGTCGGCGGCGCGGCTGCCGTCCTGGGTCTCGTAGCCGCGGATATCGACGCCCTTGGCATTGGCGGGCACCAGGAACACGCCGACGCCCTTGGCGTCGCGCTGGCCGCCGGCGGTGCGGGCGGTGACGATAATGGTGCCGGCGGTGTCGCCATGACCGGCGACGAATTTCTCGCCGTTGAGCACATAGCCCGAGCCGCTCTTCTTCGCCGATGTGGTGACATCGCCGAGATCGTAGCGCGAATCGCGCTCCAGCTGGGCGAAGGCCAAGGTCTTGGAGCCGTCAATGATCCCCGGCAGATGGGCTGCGCGCTGCTCGCCTGACCCACGGCGCAAGAAGCCGCCGCCGAGCACTACCGTGTCGAGATAAGGCTCGATCACCAGATTGCGGCCGAGCGCCTCCATCACGATCATGGTCTCGATCGCGCCGGCACCGAAGCCGCCGTCATCCTCCGAGAACGGCAGGCCGAGCAGGCCCTGTTCAGCGAACTTGCCCCAGATCGTTTTGCTGTAGCCCCCCTTCTCGGCGCGATATTTCTTGCGGGCCTCGAAGTCATAGGACGATTTCAGCAGCCCGTCGATGCTGTCCTTGAGGAGGCGCTGCTCCTCGGAAAGATCAAAATCCATTTTCTTTTCTTTCGGATCGCGCGTGACGCGCGTGGTGAGTGCTTGAAGTCGCAATTGCGAGGCGCTCTTGCGCTAGATCAATCCAGTCTTCGCTCGCGGCCTCTGGGTTGCTTCGTCGCTGCGCTCCTCGCAACGACGTCGTTTCGCCAGATCACAGTCCCAGCACCGCCTTCGCGATGATGTTGCGCTGGATCTCGTTGGAGCCGCCATAGATCGACACCTTGCGGTAGTTGAAATAGGTCGGCGCGATCGGCGACGCCCAGTCGTCATTTGTGCTGCGCGCATTGTCTTGCACGAATGGCAGCGCGAACGGACCGGTGACCTCGAGCAGCAACTCGGTCAACGTCTGCTGGATTTCCGAGCCCTTGATCTTCAGGATCGACGAGGCCGGATCGGGCTTGCCCTTGCCATGTTTGCCCTCGGCAGCGACCACCCGCATCTGCGTCAGTTCCAGCGCCTTCAGCTCGATCTCGGTGGAGGCGAGCTTTTGCCGGAACAGGGGATTCTCGATCAGTGGTCTGCCGCCGGCCATGGTCTGAGAGGCCAGCTCCTTGATGCGGCCGATCCGCGCCTTGGAGATGCCGACGCGGGCGATGTTGACGCGTTCGTGGCCGAGCAGGAATTTGGCGTAGTCCCAGCCCTTGTTCTCCTCGCCGACGAGGTTCTCGGCTGGCACCACCACGTCATCGAAGAAGACCTCGTTGATCTCTACCCCACCATCAATCATCTGGATCGGGCGTACGGTAACGCCCTTCGCCTTCATGTCGATGAGGATGAAGGAAATGCCCGACTGCTTCTTGGCGCGGGGATCGGTGCGGCAGAGGCAGAAGATCCAGTCGGCATGCTGCGCCAGCGTGGTCCAGGTCTTCTGACCGTTGACGATATAGCTGTCGCCCTTCCTGTTTGCCAAAGTCTTCAGCGAAGCCAGGTCCGAGCCGGCCCCGGGCTCGGAAAAACCCTGGCACCACCAGTCATCCATGTTGGCGATGCGCGGCAGATAATGCTTCTTCTGCGCCTCGTTTCCAAACGTGTAGATGACAGGGCCGACCATGTTGACGCCGAACGGCAGCGGCGCCGGCGCGGGATATTTCTGCAGCTCCTCAAGGAAGATATATTGCTTCACCGCATCCCAACCGGTGCCGCCATATTCCACCGGCCAATGCGCTACGCCCCAGCCCTTTTTGTTGAGCGTTCGCTGCCAGCTCACCTGCTCATCCTTTGTGATGTGCCGGGTTTCCAACAGCTTCTGGCGCACCGCAGGGTCGACATTGTCCCTGAAGAAGGCACGCACTTCGTCGCGAAACGCGACTTCCTCGGGAGTGAAGCTCAAGTCCATCGTGAAACGACTCCAGATTAGGCAAACGAATATTTGTCCGCATCGCCGCACTTGCCCCATCTCGGCGAGGCGGGAGTGAGGCTCTGCGCCTCTTGTCGATGCGCGATGACAGTCTTAGTGCGGCATCACCGCCACTGGCTCCCGCCGGATCCAGAAGATGTATCGCCGGCCCGCGAAGCGCGTGATGCTGTGCAGCGTCATACCGATTGCCGAAAGGATGATCAGAACGGCGAATACGCCGGTGATGTCCAGATTGAAATTATAAGTCATGATCAGGTAACCGAGGCCCGCCTGCGCGCCGACAAACTCACCGACGATGGTGCCGATCACCGCCAGCACTGAGGCGATCTCAAGACCGGCGAAGATCAGCACCAGCGCGGATGGAATCCGCAGGCGCACCAAGGTCTGCAGCATCGTTGCCCCGTAGGCCTTCATCATGTCCAATTGATCCCGATCGGTGGCATGAAAACCGGAGATCACGCTCACAAGGATCGGGAAGAAGCAGATCAAGGCAGTGATGACGACTTTCGAGGTCAGGCCGTACCCGAACCAGATGACCAGAAGCGGCGCGACCGCCACTTTCGGGACCGTCTGCAACGCCACGAGATAGGGATACACGAGCTTCTCGACCGCTGGCACCAGCGACACCAGCGCCCCCACCACGAGCCCTGACGCGATGCCGACGCCAAACCCGATCAGAACTTCGGTCAGGGTGACCATGAGGTGCGGCCACACCGATCCTTCGGCGAACATTCCGTACAAGCGAACCACAATGCCGCTCGGCGCCGGCAACACCAGCGGCGAGACGTGGCCGTAGCGGCAGATGCCTTCCCAGACCGCGAGCAGGACGACCGCGAGGCCAAACACCTGATAGCTGGGGGACATCAGATTCAGACGCGCGTTCTTCATAGCGAGGTCACCATCGGAGCTTCGGAACCGAAAATGGTTCGGATCTGGTCGCAGATTTCACCGAACCGCTTGTTTGCCATTGTCTTCAGACTTCGCGGCCGTGCGATATCGACGTCGATGATCTCGGAGATTCGGCCAGGCCGGGGCGACATGACGACCACGCGGTCTCCGAGCAGAACTGCCTCGGGAATGCTGTGCGTGATGAAGAGAACCGTCTTCTTCTCCTCGGAGCAGACACGCATCAGTTCGACATTGAGCGATTCACGCGTCATGGCATCGAGCGCGCCGAACGGCTCGTCCATCAGCAGAACCTTCGGTTCGCGCATCAGCGCACGACAGATCGCAACGCGCTGCTGCATGCCACCCGACAATTCGAACGGATATTTTCTGGCGAAATCGGTGAGCCCCATGAAGGTCAGCAATTCTTCCGCACGGCGCTGCGTTTTCTCGGAGCGATCGTTCTTCAAGTGAGGCGACAGCAGAACATTGTCGAGCACCGTATTCCAGGGCAGCAGCAGCGCCTGTTGGAAGACGATACCGGCATCGGATCGGGGACCGCGAAGGCGATCGCCGTCGAATCTCACTTCGCCCGAGGTGACCGACGACAGGCCGGCGAGAATGCGAAGCAGGGTCGTCTTGCCGCACCCGCTCGGTCCGACAACCGAGACGAACTCGTTTTCCTTGATGTCGAGATTGACCTTGGCCAATGCCGTCACGACGTCACGCGAATGCGTGACGAACTTTTTTTCGACGTTCTCGATCGTGATGAGCGTCCGGCTGCGGCTCTGCACCGGCTCATCGGACGCGCTTAGGGGCGAAGTCAACATGAATGAATCTCGTCACTGATTGATGGTCCTGCACGCTGTTGTCTCGACCGGGAGCTGCGATCGAAGGGCGGCTCACTGCAGCGACTTCAGATCGAACTCTTTCGCCTGTTTCACGATCGCTGCACGGTCGTAATTGTTGATCTCGCCGACGAATTCAGCGGTAAACATGCGCGATGCGGGCACTGGCTTCGCGATCTGCCCGCCCTGCAGCAGGAAGTCGCTGAGATCGTTCCAACGAGATTCGATGAATTCACCGCGCCTGTCGCCCAGTTTGGCATCGGTCCAGCCGTCCCACGTCGTCGTCATTTTCAGACCGCGCTCGAGCTTCTGCTCTGGAGTGCCTTCCGCGGGCTTGCTCTCGGGATAGATTTTCCAGGTCATCAACACGCACGCCGGACGATTGGCGAGGCAGAAATCCAGGCCCTTCGCCAAAGCGCGGGCGAAGCCGACGAGAAGCTTGGGATTCTTTTTGATGGTTTCGTTCGTGGCCAGCAGCGATACGTCGGGCAATGTCGCGAGCTTCTGTTCGATCGGCAGTTGTCGGACCGGCGATCCGGCGATGCCGAACGTGATGTTCGCAGTTTCCCAGAAGACGATGGCGTCGATCACCTTCTGCTTCATGGCGGTGATCGCCTGGCCGCCCGCCCCGATGGGGATGAAGGTGACGTCGCGATCGGCATTGAGACCGGCCGCCCGCAGATACGCCTTTCCGTAGTTCATACCGGCGCTGCCCAGCGCCGTCACGCCGATGCGCTTCCCCTTCAGTTCGGCCACCGAATTGACAGGGCTGTCGGCCGGCACCGAAATCGACCAGATGTTGCGATATTCGACTGCGGAAAAATATCGCAGATCCAGCGGCGCGGCGCCGGCGCCATCCTGCATACCGATCACCGCCTGCGCCGGGCTGGCCCAGCCGATCGGTGCGTTTCCGGTCGCAACCTGGATCGCCACCTCGTTCGAACCCGCAGCCAGCACGTAGGAAGTGTCGATCCCCTCCTGTTCGAGATAGCCGAGATATTTTGCCGCGATGAAAGGCGCGATCGCCTCATTGGCGTTTCGCTGCGGCAGCAGGACATTGATCTTTTCAGCGGCTGCGGCGCTCCCGGCCACGACGCAGGTGAAAAGCGTAAGGAAAAGCGCGCCAAGCTTATTCATGTTCTGAAATCCTCCCAAGCTGCATTGGTTGACATTTCGCAGAACGCTAAACGGGAAATCGCTCGTACACAAGCGCTATGCTCTCCTACAAGTGCAAAACCTTTATCCAGAACGATGTGACATTTTGTGCAGGCAGCAGCTGCTGTTGTGGAACTGGTTGCTCGCCCGGTCGGGGGGCGAGCAAACACGGCATGCTGTCGCCGGCTGTGACCGGTCAGCCGGCGGTCCTTGCCACATTCAGCGAAGCAAAAGAGGCGCCCTCGCTGGCGAGGCTCGCAAGCAGCGCGGTGGGTTTCAAGGCCGGCTCGTTCAAGCTCTGCGCGTAGAATTCGAGGCGCTCGACGATCGTCTTGAGGCCGACGAGATCCGCATAGAACATCGGACCACCGCGATGGATCGGCCAACCGTAGCCGTACAGCCAGATCACATCTATATCGCCTGGGCGGGCGGCGATGTTCTCTTCGAGAATACGCGTGCCTTCATTGATCATCGGATAGATCATGCGCTCCAGGATTTCCTGATCGCCGATGGCGCGGCGGGTCAGGCCGAGGCGCTTGCACGTTTCCTCGATCAGCTTTTCGACCTCGGGATCCGGAATCGGGGCGCGCGATCCCGGCTCGTACCGGTAATAGCCCTTGGAGGTCTTCTGCCCAAGGCGACCGGACTCGCAGATGGCGTCGGCAATATCCCAGCGAATGCCGCGGTCCTGGCGCGATCGCCAGCCGATATCGAGCCCAGCGAGATCGCCCATGGCGAAGGGGCCCATCGGAAGGCCGAACCGCGTGAGCACGGCGTCCACCTGGTCCGGAAGCGCGCCGCTCTTGAGCAAGGCCTCTCCCTGCAAGCCGCGAACGGCCAGCATACGGTTGCCGACGAAGCCATGGCAGACACCGACCACGACCGGCGTCTTGCGGATCCGGTTAGCCATTGTCGTTGCGGTGAGCAGCGCATCCGGGGCCGTCCTTTCCGCGCGCACGACCTCACAGAGCTTCATGACGTTGGCCGGCGAGAAGAAGTGCATGCCCAGCACGTCCTGGGGGCGTTCCGTGACAGCGGCGATCTCATTGATGTCGAGATAGGAGGTGTTGGTGGCCAGCACCGCGCCAGGTTTGGCATGGGCATCGATGGCGGTGAAGACCTCCTTCTTGATCGCCATCGTCTCGAATACCGCTTCGATCACAAGGTCCGCGTCCCTGACATTGTCGAGGCCGATCTTGCCGTCGATCAGCGCCATGCGCTTGGCCGGCTCGTCCGGCGCAATGCCGCCCCGCGCTGCCGTTGCCTCCCAGTTTTTCTGCATCATGGCAAGGCCACGGGTCAGTTGCGCTTCCCCGGTCTCGATCAGGGTCACCGGAATGCCGGCATTGGCAAAGGACATGGCGATGCCGCCGCCCATGGTGCCGGCGCCGACAATGGCCACGCGCTCGACCGGCCGCGGCTTGACGCCCTTCGGCAGACCCCGAACCTTGACTGCTTCGCGCTCCGCAAAGAAGGCATGGCGCTGCGCCTTCGACTGGTCGTCATTGACCAGTCTCAGGAACGTCTCGCGCTCCTTCTTCAGCGCGTCGTCGAACGGCGTATCGAGCGTCCAGCTCACTGCTTCCGCGCAAGCCAGCGGCGCATTCACGCCGCGGTTCTTCTTGGTGGCCGCTGCAGCGGCGGCAGTAAAGAGCGAGCGATCCGCCCTTGCGGCAACCAGCTTGGAATCGTCATTGCGCAGCAGCCGCAGCGGGCGCTGTTCCGCCACAACCTTCTTCGCGAATGCGATCGCGCCGTCCGTCGGGCCCTCGACGATCTCGTCGACCAGGCCATGCTCGAGCGCTTCCGATGCGCTGATCGGCTCGCCGCTCACGATCATCTTGACCCCGAATTCCGGACCGACCGCGCGCGGCAGCCGCTGCGTGCCGCCAGCGCCTGGCAGCAGGCCGAGCTTGACCTCGGGCAGGCCGAGCTTGGCGTCCGCCACGGCGACACGGAAATGACCGCCGAGTGCGAGTTCGAGGCCGCCGCCGAGTGCAGTGCCATGGATGGCCGCGATCACCGGCTTGGCGCAGCCTTCGATAGCCTCGATCACCTCGTTGAGAGCCGGCGGCTGCGGTGGCTTGCCGAATTCGGTGATATCGGCGCCGGCAATGAAGGTGCGACCCGCGCAGGCGATCACGATGGCCTGAACCGCGCTATCCGCATTCGCGGCCATGACGTTCTCGAGGATGCCACGACGAACAGCCGCGCTCAGCGCATTCACCGGTGGCGCATCGATGGTGATCACCGCGCAATGACCGGTCACCGCAAGTTTGACGACTTCGCTCAATTCAAGTCTCCCATCAGAACTCAACAGGCGCAAGCTTGGGAGCCCGGTCCTGATGACCGGGCCTCGCTTCGCCACGATTTTCTCAGCGCTCGGATCAGTGGATGATCTCGAACAAGCCGGCGGTTCCCATGCCGCCACCGACGCACATGGTGGCGACGCCATACTTGGCCTTGCGGCGACGTCCCTCGATGAGAAGATGACCGGCCAGCCGGGCGCCGCTCATGCCATAGGGATGGCCCATGGAAATGGCGCCACCATTGACGTTCAGCCTGGCAGGATCAATTCCAAGCTTGTCCCGGCAGTAAAGCACCTGAACGGCGAAGGCTTCGTTCAGCTCCCACAGGTCGATGTCGTCGATGCGCAGACCGTGACGCGCGAGGAGCCGCGGCACGGCATAAATGGGACCGATCCCCATTTCGTCCGGCTCGCAACCGGCTGACACGAAGCCCCGGAAAATGCCGAGCGGCTTCAAGCCACGCTTGGCGGCTTCCTTGTCGCTCATGATCACCATCGCGCTCGCGCCGTCCGAGAGCTGGCTGGCATTCCCGGCCGTGATGCTGCCGCCCTCGCGCACAGGCTTCAGCTTGGCGAGCCCTTCCAGCGTCGTATCCGGACGAGGTCCCTCATCCTGAGCGAGCGAGACGTCCTTCAGGCTGGTTTCCTTCGTCTCTTTGTTGGTGATCGACATCGTGGCCGATAGCGACACGATCTCATCGCCGAACTTTCCGCTCGTCTGGGCCGATGCGGTCCGCATTTGGCTATCGAAGGAATATTCGTCCTGACGATCTCGCGAGATTGCATAACGCTTTGCGACCACCTCGGCGGTGTCGAGCATCGGCATATAGACGTCAGGCTTCATCTGCATCAGCACGGGATCGACCGCGCGATAGGTATTGGCGTGCTCGTTCTGCACCAGGCTGATCGATTGGCCGCCACCGCCGACGGCGATCTGGACACCGTCATGGATCACCGACCGTGCGGCGATGGCGATGGCCTGCAGTCCTGATGCACACAGGCGATCGACGGTCGTGCCCGACACCGAGACCGGCAGGCCTGCGCGCAACAGCGCTTTGCGGGCGATATTGCCGCCGGTCGTGCCCTGCTGCATCGCCGCTCCCATGACAACGTCTTCGATGTCGCCAGGATCGACCTCGGCTCGCGCCACTGCCGCCTTGATGGCCGCACCCAGCAGGGTGGCACCATCGGTGTTGTTGAGCGCGCCACGATAGGCCTTCCCGATCGGGGTACGCGCAGTGGATACGATAACAGCATCAGCCATAGAATGATTTCCAGTTTAAGCAGAACGAGATGAGAGTTGATCGCGCAGCGCTTGCCGAGACAGCTTGCCGACATTGGTACGGGGCAGTTCGTCGATGAACTCGAGCGCCGCCGGCAATTCGTGCTTGCCGATCTTGCCGGTCAGGAAGGCGCGCAGGTCATCGATGCTGAAGCCCGCGGCGTCCGGCCGGAGCGTGATATAGGCCTTGGCCGCCTCTCCGCGATATTCATCGGGAATGCCGATAACCAGCACTTCCTTGACATCAGGATGGGTGTAGATCGCCTGTTCGATCAGCTGCGGATAGACGTTGAACCCACCCGAGATGATGAGATCCTTCTTGCGATCGACGAGATAGAACCAGCCATCCGCATCCATGTAGCCGATGTCGCCGGTGAGGAAGCGATCGCCGATGAACCATTCGGAGCGCCCTTCGTGCCGGTTCCAGTAGCCACGCGTTACGTTCGGCCCGCGGATACGCAATTCGCCGACCTCGCCGACGGGCAAGACGCGATGAGGGTCGTCATGCGCCACGATGTCGATCTCGATGCCCGGCAGCATCAGCCCGATCGAGCCGGGCTTATCCGGCCCATTCGACGGATGCGTCGTGCCGGGTGACGCGGTTTCCGTCATGCCCCAGCCGCTCCGCAGCCGGAGGCCGGTCTTACGCTCGAAGATCGCGGCGACCTCGACCGGAAGCGGCGCCCCGCCGGAACTGCAATAGACCAGCGACGACAGATCGCGGCGGTCCAGATCAGGCAGGCTGGTGATGGCGATCCACATGGTCGGCACACCCGGAAACACCGTCGCGCGCTTGACCTCGATATCCCGCATGATCTCCTCGAGATCGAAACGCTGATGCAGGGAAATCAGATCGCCGTAACGCAGCCGCTTCATCAGGATGAGCGTCAGGGCATAGATATGGAACAATGGAAGCGCACAGATGACACGCTCGGCAACATTCCGCTTCGCCCGGAATGATCGCGTCCAGACTTCCCGGATCGAGACCGCGGCGGTCAGATTGCGATGCGTAAGCATCGCACCTTTCGGCAAGCCGGTCGTCCCCCCGGTATATTGAAGCAGCGACACGTCATCCAGTTCGACGGCCGGCCAGGCCGCGGGGAGCCGAGCCCCGGCGATGAATTCGGCGTAGGTGACGATCGCAGGCCGCTTGTCGTAGGACGCCAGCTTATTCTTCGCCTCGCCCCATGCCTCATCTTCGCAGACGATGATGCGGTCGATGATGCCAGCCTCGAGAAATTCGAGCGCTCGGGGAAAAATCGACGACAGGTTGCTGGTCACGACCAGACGGGCGCCGCTATCGGTCAGCTTGTGCTTCAGCGTGATCTCGCCGGCGAGCGGACTGAGATGCACAATGCGCGCGCCGGCCTTGAGCGCGCCGAAGAAGTTGATCGGATGATCGGGCGTGTTGCCGAGAAAGAGCCCGATGGTAGTGTCGCGCGCAAGGCCGTCCCGCAGATAGGCGGCCGCAGCCTGTGCGACCTGTGCGTTCAGTTCCCGATAGCTGATCTGACGGTCGCGAAATTCAATCGCCGCGCGATCGCCGAATTTGCGCGCCGACTCCTCCAGCAACGCCGGCACCAGGCCGACTTCGATCGGTTCGTCCCAGCGGACACCCTCTGGATAGAATTTCTCGCCTGCATATTGCACTGATGTTCTCCGTGGAGCGTCACCCCGGCAATGCCGGGTGATGGAAATGGGAATGTCGCGCTAGACCTGTTTTGTAACGGCAGCTCTTCTTCGCCACAGCGTGGCAAGGATTGGGCCAACGACCGCCACGACGCACAGTGCGGACAATGTCGCGCTGATCGGCCGGGTCACGACGATCGACAGATCGCCGCCGCCGAGAAAGAGCGACGGACAGCGATGCGTCCATTCCGGGCGAGCTGCGAACAACGCGCGTTAGGCCTCCCAAGGGTGCCAATTGCGTTACCTCTCCAGACATTATGTCTGGACGATATTTTGACAATCACTCGTATGCAAGCGTAAAACTTGTTCACAAGCGTAGACCTTGCAAGCAAGTGCATTCACGGTGTATCGTCCTGAAAGCACTGGCTGTCAGCCAATGTGCTTGGTTCGTGCCGGCGAGCATGCGCTGACGCATATGGCACTGCCGTGACTTGCCCGCTGCAGCCGCTATGGCTCCCACGAGACTTGCGGAAGACTGCGAAGGGTTCATTTCGAGCCCTCGTCGATACTCGTTTTGGCTGACGCTCTCTGTTCAGAGGACGCAAAGCCGCTCAAGACTGAAGGCACCGCGTGACACAGACTGCTAAAAAAATGATCCAACCCGTAACTGCTGCGGACGAGCCAGAGCGCTACGTGCTCGACGACCAGCCGGGCTTTTTGCTACGCGTAGCCTTGAAAACGCATACTGCATTCCTCACGGCAAAGATGATCGAGGGTCTGACCGCGCCGCAATTCTCGACTCTCGCGAAACTGCTCGAGGTTGGACCTTGCTCGCAAAACCATCTTGGCCGCCTCATCCACTATGATTCCGCGACAATCACCGGGGTGATCAATCGATTGAAGACCCGGGGCTTCATCGAAAGCATCGTCGACCCCCTCGATCGCCGCCGCATGGCGATCGACCTGACTGACTTAGGCCGGAGGGTGGCGGCCGACGCCATCGCGACGATCAGGGAAATCTCACGGGAGACGTTCTCGCCGCTTTCGGCGGCGGAGCACGCGGCGCTGACGATATTGCTGAAAAAAGTGATCCGCAGATAGCCGTTGTCCGGCATCCTTCGCCAACAGAAACAGCGGGCCAGCTCCTTGACGACCGACAGACAGATGGAGTTGTCTCTGGATCAACTCCAGGCACGACTTTCTCGCAATCACATGGCTGCCTGGATGCAGCTCTCAGTCGTGTCCGCGGGGGCCGGCCAGATCATATTGTCTGCTCCGTGGCGCGAGGAATTCATTTCGAATCCGGACCATCGCTTCGTTCACGGCGGGATTCTTGCGACGCTGTTGGATACCGCGGGGTCTTACGCCGTGGCGACCTTGCTCGGGCGGCCAGCTCAGACGGTCGACATGCGGGTGGATTTTCTGCGGCCGGCGTTTGAAGCCACACTGACCGTCGAAGCCAGAGTTTTTCACTACGGACGTAATCTGGCGACCGTCGACGCGTCTGTGCTCAACCCTCAGCGCACAGCGCTCGCAGCCGGCCGGATGGTCTTTCTCACTGCGGATCACCGCTCAACTCAGACATAGTGCTTGCGGAAGCCTAGAAGCGCGGTTTCAACAGGGCGTTGATGATCCACGGGAAGCCAGGCTCAATCGCGGGGTCATTTTTTCTTAGTTCGCTGATACGATTGACCACGAGTTCGGCTTATCGACGATCACAAATGTGGACCGGAACCGGCTCAGCGGCGTATGATTTTCTTGAGGATTTCGGTAAGTGTTCGAAATTCTTCCCGGGTCAAGGGAGCGAACGTCTCGCTTGAAATCTCACCGACAGTTTCGATTGCGGCGTCCGCTACTCGTCTGCCCTTGTCGGTCAAATCGATCTCCCGCCGTCGCGGATCTAAAGGATCCTCGGAACTCTTTATAAGGCCGCGTAATTTGAGACGATTAACAACGCCGGTAATGGTAGCTGAGTCGTAGTGTATCAGGCGTCCCAAATGGTTTTGGGAACAAGGTCCGACCTCCCTCAATTTCGCCAGCGTTGAGAATTGGGGCGCCGTTAATTCTTCAATCATCTTCGCGGCAAAGATGGCCGTGTGGGTACGGAGCGCGACGCGCAACAAGAAGCCCGGTGCGTCATCCAGCCTGTATGACTGTACAGCTTCTTTTGGTTTTTCCACCGAGCGCCGCTTCGTTTTCGTTTGCACGACTTTCGTCCCCTTGCGGTACGTTGCCACAACTCATTGAGAAAAGTTCGACTGATCGGCTCCGAAGTCCTCGGCGCCGATCATTTGTCAACATTCGTTGAACTCAGGAATCCATCTTTGTTGGTCAGAGACCGACTTTATCGTCCCACCGCTGGGCTGAGGTGATCCGGCACCGGCTGCCCTTTTTCCGGCCCCTCGGTCGTCTGGGTGCCCGAAATCTACAGCCTTGAGGACTGAAACCCGTGCGGCGGTCAGCATTTGGCCGCAAGCCGCTTGTCCGAGCTCCGCCCTCATTTGCGGTGCGGCGCACATAGACAATGTGTACATCCGCAACATGCACAAGGCGCTCAAAGCGGATGGCATGGAGCGCGACCCCATGACCTTCCGTATCCACGACGGGCCGCCGGAGGCGCCTGTCATCGGCCATGTCGTCGATAAGTATCTGTCCGACGAGCTGGGCGAAAACCTGACCGTCGTGGTGGACGGAATCGACGGCCGAACGCACCATGTCGCTGACATCGACCCGGCCCGCGTCGAGGATGCGCGGATCGGTAGTATCGTCGAGATCGGCCCGTCGGATACCGCGGGCCGGCCGCCCGACCGCGCCATTGCAGCGATCGCCGAGGATGGCATCTATCGGCCGAGCCGCCATTTGGAACAGGCGAAGTTTGAGGGGCGCGTTCCCGGTGGCGACCACGAGGGCTATGTCGATGCTCATGTGCGCCGGTTGGAGGCGCTACGCCGCGCCGGCATCGTTGAGCGGATCGACGCCGACCAATGGCGCATCCCCGATGATTTCGAGAGCCGCGCCGCCACCTACGACGCCGGCCGCAACCGGCAGGCCAATATCCGCGTCCTCTCGGCCGCCCGGCTGGAGCAGCAGATCGCCGCGGACGGCGCGACCTGGCTCGACCGGCAGCTAGTGAGGCCCGACAACTCCGACCTTGCTCCGACCGGCTTCGGCCAGCAAGTCCGCGAGGCGATGGACCGCCGCCGCGAGCATCATATCGACCGGGGCGACGCCACACGCCAACAGGACGGCCGAGTCTCCTATCGGAGCAACCTTCTCGCCACCCTGCGCGAGCGCGAAGTTGCCCATGCAGGCGCTGAGATGGCGGCGAGCAAGACGCTGCCGTTTCGGGCGGCAACGGACGGCGAGACCGTCAGCGGCAGGTTCACCGGGACCGTGCAACTATCGAGCGGCAAGTTCGCCGTCGTGGAAAAGAGCCACGAGTTCACGCTTGTCCCGTGGCGGCCGGTCATCGACCGCCAGCTCGGCCGCGAGGTTATGGGCATCGTGCAGGGCGGATCGGTGTCGTGGCGGTTGGGGCGTCAGAGGGGTCTCGCTATTTAGGTATCGCCCTGAACAGCACACTCCGGTTTAAAAGACGGATCGATCATGTCTGTAAAAAATGTTGAGAAAAACGCCGATGAAGCCGCGATTTAGCCGTGAAGCTGTAATTTCTGCCATTGCGCGCGATTTCGATAGACCCTCGGAATGCGGACCCATTACCGAAGGTGAAGAGTCGCAGACCTTCGCCATTTGTGTCGGAAGCGAGGACTTCGTGCTGCGCGTGAACCGCACTGCAGCTGGATTTCACAAAGACGCCTTCTGCCATAGCCGTTTCGCTTCCCGTGATCTCCCGATCCCTCAGGTCGTCGCAATAGGCGAGATTGAAGACCATACGTGGTGCGTATCGCGGCGAGCACCGGGCGTCACTTTACAGGACTTATCCATCGAGACTCTGCCCACAGTGGTCGGCCCAGTCTCGCAGGTCATGTCGGCCATGGCTGAGGCGATACTTGATGGAACCGAGGGCTTCGGCCCGTTCGATCCGAGCGGCATCGGACGGCACGCAAGCTGGCAGGACTTCATAGCTGCCATCACTGACGAAGCGCATTACGATTGGAAGCTGATCGAGGCCGTTGTGGATCGTCGGCAGATCGATGGGCATTTTCGCTTGCTTAGCGAATTCATGCCACGGTGCGCCAATGTTCGCCGGCTCGTACATGGCGATTTTGGTTCCAATAACGTATTGACAGACCAGGGGCGTATCACCGCTGTAATCGATTGGAGCGAAGCCCTATTCGGCGATCCGATCTATGACGTGGCCAACATTTTCTTCTGGCGCCCCTGGCTTGCCTGCATGGAGGCACAAGCGCACCACATCGAGACGCGGCAGCCTGAGTTCCTGCAAAACGCTGAGGCCCTGCGCTGTTACCAGCTCCACATTGGCCTTGTTCAGATCTTCGAGAGTGCAAAAGCAGGGAACGCCGAAGATCTCGCGTGGGCGATGGCGCGCTGTGAGGAGATTGCCACGCAGGATGAGAAAGTGAGAATCGCTTCGCCGCGCCGCCAAGAAACTTGATCTCGGCCTCCCATCGTTTGGTCACGGACTGGGATATTGGCTGGACCAGCACAAAATTGGGAAGGGCTTGCGACTGCTGCCCTACGGGCATCGAGTGGACATGCGAAAAATGCGCTGTAGGCATCTGATCTCTATGCGGGCGTCACGCACGGGAATGAGCGAAGCGTGGCTTTGCTCGCGCGTGCGGGCTTCTCTCCTGTCGCTGATTTCGAGAAGTATATCCGCTATCATCTGCCACTCATTACCTAATGGGAGCAATGCGGTGTCGCGGAAATCTCAGTTTTGCGACAAGATCGCGGGCCGTTCGCAATAGGCATTCAAGGATCCTCATATGCGTGCCGATCAGGTGGACTGAAAGGCCGCAGCGCAATCTCGTGAATCCAAACACGAATGTGCAAATTCGCCCGTCCGCAAAATGGCTGCCGCCGCACGTGCGTTGGCAATGAAGCGGATGAACAAGATCAGGATTTCATTGCCAGAGCGGGCTGCAGTTCTGTAATGGCACGCAGCAACTCGCGAACGGCAGCATCTACTGATTGTCCATTCTGCCCGGTGATCAGTCGGCCATCTCTCACTACTTTAGAGGAATAGTCCGGCCCACACTCGAACAGAGCTCCAAGCTTCCGAAATTCGGTTTCGAGGAGATAGGGAACGATAGAGGCGACGCCGTTAGCCTCTTCTTCGGAGTTGGGCGGGCAGCATAACCGCATACCTTTGGTCAGCGGCGTTCCATCTGGTTTTCTAGCGCCGATTAGGCCAGCCTGACCGTGACAGATGGCACAGAGAATCGCACCATTGTCGTAGGCGGCGCTCACAAATGCGGCGACCTGTTCTGATTGTGCTAGATCCCACATTGTGCCGAAGCCGCCTGGAAATGCGATGACAGCGTAATCATGAGCTTTGAGCTGATGAACAGCGAGTGTGGCATTAATTTTGTGTTGCTCGAAATCGGATCGAAGAAATCTGTCCGTGTCGGCTGATTTCTCTTCGTGGGATATGCCGTGTGGATCGAATGGAGCTGCTCCGCCTTTTGGTGAAGAGATATCCACGTCAAAGCCAGCATCTGTCAGCGCCCAATATGGGGCGCTCATTTCATTAAACCAAAACCCGCTCGTACGGCCAGTATCTCCAAGATCGGCATGAGAGGTCACGATAATTACAGCTTTTGAATTCATCCTAGGATTCCTGTTTCGACTTTTCGTTGGTAGCCATTTCCTTAGCCCTACAGCCCAAGAAAACGGGGGCGGTGACGAGGATCGGGCTCAATGCTTCCCAACATCATCCAGGTCTATGTGCTGTTGTCAGCGGTCGCTCCAGTAGTGCCACGACCATTGCAGCGAACAAGGCGAGCAGCGCGACGCTCAGCATCATGGCCAATAGGGCATGGGTGGCTGCCTCGGGTAGGAGAATTCCAGCAATGGAAACAATGACCGCGCCGCCGCCCTAGCCTGAGTAACCAATATCTCAACCATAGAAATGAGCAGCTTATGTCCTGGAACGGCTTCAGGGCCTGATACGAAGGCATTCTGCACATCGACTACGATCAGGGCGTCAACTGCGTTAATCAAGATCGGGATGGAAGCCTGCATTGGCGTCAAAACTTCACGACCGAGAAGAAGATGAATCTCGGCTCGGTTTTCAAGCTCTGGTATGCCTCCGGGAACAGAGACCTGGCGCGTGGATCAGGCTGCGGTTCGCTTACGACATCGATCTGAAATCCAGCCGACTTCAATGCATCGAACATGACATGCAGCGGCCGATGCCAGAAGCGCATCGTCATATCCCTGCCACCGCGTTGCCACGTGTCTTTGAAGTTATAGGTCTCGAAGTAGTTCTCACGACCGGCCAACTGGTGATCCATGAATGGATGATGCGTGGAAAAAACCAAGCGGCCGCCTTGGGGGAGAAGACGGTTGAATTCCGAAAGGGGTCGTGACCAGTCGGGCAGATAGTGCATGACGAGCGAAGCGAGGATCAAATCGAAGGAACCATCGTCGAAGGGCAGTGGTTCGTTCAGATCCGCCACCAATAATCGGGCCAGACCCTCGAGGCGACGTTGTGCGATTTCGAGCAAGCCCGCGCTTGCGTCGATACCGGTCAGGATTGCTCCTCGGTCGAGGAGTACCGCGGCATGGGCTCCCCCGCCGCATCCTGCATCGAGCACCCGGAGCCCAGCAACATCACCAACCATAGAAAGAATGGCGGGCCGTTCGTAATAGGCATTCCAGGCATTGTTCTCGTTGTCAGCGTCATAGGCTACGGCAAACGCGTCATAATCATTCTCCGGCGTGGCGGTCTTCATGCAGTCCATTCCTCTTATCGACACTTTCTCTCGGAATAATATTGCGTGTTTCGGCTTTGATCTTCTCCCGATGAACAAAAAACATCGAATTCATTTCAGAAGAAAACTGGTTTACGTAGAGCTCAGCCCAACTGCGTCAACCAGTCGTTTGTTGACCCATAAGCTGTTTCGATCGCATGTCGCAACCAAGCCCGTTGCTCATCCGATAGCAGTGGCAAAGCGGCCTCGAAATCAAGCGTGTCTTTCTGTCGTGGGGCCTGCGCTTTGTAGAAAAGCTGAACCTCGGGCGCGAGAAAGAATGGTGCTTCCTTGTCAGCCGTCCCCAAAGCCTGAATCGGTTTTGTAACCCTCGCACAGCGCCGTGACCGCCATTCTCTGCCTTCGCTCTCGTCGAGCATAACCTGAAAAGACCAAGCCGCGGCATGGTTTGGTCGGCACCAAACGTCATGAACATCATGGCCAAGCACGCTTCCCATTGGCCATGGACGCAAGCGACCAGGCGGATCAGCGACCCAACAATCCCAATCGGAAAGATAGTACCTCAGCGCCGAGTGATCCTTGTGAAGCACGAGGACATCGATATCGGCATGTGATCGAAGTTGTTTCCCGACGAAATGCTCGATCGCGTAGCCGCCTGCGATCCACCAAGGGAAACTCGCGTTCTGGAATACCGTGGCAACTTCCCCGCAGTGCAACGGTTCCCAAGGCTTTTCATGCTCGTTTCGAATTTGATTGTCTCCCGACGCGGATGAACAACAAACATCACGTTCATTTCAGAACGAAATTGGTCTACGTTGGGATCAAATGAGGCTCCTCGTACTCCGTAAGAAGTGCAATTACCTGTTAGTGTAGGTGACTTGCGGTCTGCCGCGCATCAAGCCGCCTGTTCTCCCAATTGTCCTTGGCTCTGCCAAGATACGCCTCGCGCGCATAGGCTAACACTTCCGTCATTGGCTCTGGCAAATGAGGCATCGCCCATGTAGCGGCGGCGTCCTTGGCAATGAACTTCCCCGTGGTTGCCGTCTGCCACATCCGGGCAAGGGTCAGCAGGACATTTCGTTCGTCACCATGCAAGCCTTCGAGGAGCGCAGGAAGGGCACAGCACATCGCACGGCGGACGTGGTCGGCCGAAACTTCCGGCAGCAGTTCAGTAGCGACGGGACCGAACAGGGGGTGAGCCTCCTGCCGGGCTTGCGCCAGCACCAGCGTGATTTCCGGGTCGGACACCGACATCGGAATTTCACCAGCCTCAAAGGCGTCCCGCACCCACTCGCCATAGATGAAGTCAGCCCTCGCCGGAAACTTCGGCGCGGCGAGCTCAGATTTCTGGAATAGCATCACCTCGATGCAGCGCGGGCCGCCGGGACTGGCGGGATGGCGACCGGAAATCCGCAGCAAGGCAGCCAGAAGGCTTTTGCGCAGCGCTTCTGTCATGGAGCGATCAATGACGACAAGGAGGTCAATATCACTCTGCGGTCGCAGACCACCGGAGACCGCCGACCCATGCAGATACATTGCCAGCAAGGCGTCCTCGAAGAGCCCGCGAACGGTGTCCAATACCGCCCGCGCTTGTTCGGGGATTTCTGTTGTTGCTTCCTGCATGTTTCGTCCTGAATGGAAACTCGTCTTCCCGAATACCGTGGCAGCGCCCTATCGGATCCGGCGACTGCATTCTTGATGTTGGATGTGGCCCCTCACGATCTGACCTATGAGATTCGCAAGCTGGCTCCCGAAGCCGAAGGCCAAGGCGAGCGGCAACGTGTTGCGACGAGATATTGTCTCGGTCTGCACTGTAGAACAGCGTGCGAGACTGAAGCGCTGGATGGCGTGACCAGCCCGCCGTTGTAGCAGCACCCAGGCCCTGGCCTCTGAAGGCTTTCGCTGTCACCAGCCCCGAGTTCGGCCCCGTCATCCGACAGCCGTGCGGCAAACGCGACCGATGCGATCTTGCCATCGACGGCAGTGACGCACCAAGGTTCCCAGAAGTCCGCGACATCGCGAAAGCCGAGCTCGAACAGGCCGTCCGGTACACCCTCCGCCGCCCACGACCCCATTAGGTCCTGGCCCTGTGCGGAGTCGCTGCCGATTAGGCGAGCATCACTCATGTAGGAGAGCGAATGCGGCAGTTCGTATATCAGGCCGAAATCATGTTCGACAGGGCCGTCTCTGTTGAACATCGACAGATAGCGATCGAGATGCTTCGGGGTCACCGGACGAGTGAATGTCGGCTCACTCGCGGCGAGGCTTTCCAGCTCTGCGTTGACATGGTCGGCAAATCGAAGCGCGTCCCGAAGATGTTGCCCTCGGTGCATCCAGCCAGCCAGAAGCGTGGTCCCGGCGAATTATCAGGGTCATTTTCGCGCTCGATCCGCCCGTCATTTCTCAATCGAAATAGAGTGCGGTAGTCGATGTTGGGCCAGTCCATTCCAAGCAGCACTAGACTTCTCTCTTATGCGACGGTCGCTTGTGGCAAATATCTCAGCCATCATTGAACCTTAGGACTTCATGGGACCCGCTAGTGCGTCCGGCTCACCGACATTTTCTTCTCTCTCATTCCGTCAGGCGATAGGCTCCGCTTCGTACAGCCTTAGTGACCGCGGCAAGAGTTTCCTCCCGAGTAAACGCATCTATCGGCAGGGCATGCCGTTCAAGCTGACCGAGCGATGAGAGTTGCTTGTGAAGTTCCGTGATCGGACCAGGATCAGTCAACGTGTCGCCGCCTCGCTCCTGGCAGCGCCGAATGGCCACGTCGAGAAGTGGGCGAAGAACCACGTAGTGAACAGGCACCGAGATTTTCTTGAACGGAGCGAGGAACCACGGTCCGACAATCCCGTCCACGATGACAAAATAGCCGCCGCTGGCATAGCCTTCGGCGGCCTGCGCTAGCACGTCGAGCACAACGGTGTTCTGGTCATGCGCTTCCGGCAGATAGG
Organism: Bradyrhizobium sp. Leo78; assembly: GCF_059512425.1. Classification (NCBI taxonomy): domain Bacteria; kingdom Pseudomonadati; phylum Pseudomonadota; class Alphaproteobacteria; order Hyphomicrobiales; family Nitrobacteraceae; genus Bradyrhizobium; species Bradyrhizobium sp. Leo78. Next base: position 17,742 of record NZ_JCAMOT010000029.1, on the reverse strand, counting down.
GCTGGATCGCTCCATTCTTGATGAAATGCCAGAAGTCGTCGGAATGAAGGTGGACCTTCGACGATCCTGGCTCTCCGGCGAGAGTCTGCGCCGTCGTGGTTTTACCGGAACCGGGAGGCCCGGTCAGAATGAGTATTTCGCCAGTGTGCTTCATACGCTTCTACCCTCGCATCGAGCAGGCCAATTGAAAGCCTGCGGATCGCGGCCCGCACCGCCGTTCATTCACTCTTGTGGCTGTCCAAGACTGAGCTTTGCATGCCGCATCGCCCTTGTCCGCGAGTGCTTTCCTGGAAGCGATACCACAGGAAGCGACCAAGCCGCCGCAATGTCGGAATCGCCAGCATGGCTTTGATGCTCATACGGCCCGCAAACGAAAAGCGGTCCAGGTACGATCGATCATAGGCGGGCACTTCCGCAATGAACTTCATTCGCGGCACCATCCTTTCCAGGTCATGCGGATCGTCGATGCCCCAATGAAGTGTCGCGCCCGTCGCCCTGACCGAGGGCTGTCGCTGGACGAACCAGACGCCAAGCCGGCTGAAGGCATCGAATGCCATCTCGCCGGTGGGAAATCGTTCAACAATGGCGCTGAAAAGTCGCTGTACTTCGTCGTTTCGGAGATACATGACGAGGCCCTCGGCCACGACCATGACCGGTCGATCCGCCGGCACCCGTTCGAGCCAGGCCGGCTCGATAACGGACGAGCCGACTAGCTCGCAGCCGAAGCGGTCCGGATAGAGGCGTTGCCGGAGAGCGATGACCTCCGGGTAGTCGACGTCGAACCAGCGCACGCCTGTTGGCGGATCGATACGGAACACGCGCGTATCAAGACCGCATCCAAGATGAAGGACGCAGCCCTCGGGATGCGAGGCAATGAATGTCCGGACCCAATCATCGAGCGTCTTGGCTCTGATCGCGATACCGACCATCATGTCGCCGGTGACTTTCAGCCTGCCGAAATCATAGTCGATCCGCCTGACGGCATCGGCGGCGAAGCTGTCCGACAGAAGGGTATCCGGAAGTTGGCTCTCTCCAGCCTTCGCGAAGAGCGTGATGAGAAGCGTTTCCTTTTCCTTCGTGAGGCTGATTTTGCCCGACTCCATCTATGCGAATTCCTTCGTCCTCGCAGCTGCTGCTTCCAGGGACATGAGTGCATGCACTCGCGAGTCCTGCATCCCGCACCAGACCATCGGTCTACCATACCGACTGACGGTCTATTTTCAAGATGCAATCATTGGGCGATCCGCGATTGCCTCAATTAGACCGATAGTCTACCATACCGACCGATGGTCTTTCGTCGCAGTGGAAAGCTGAATGCCGCGAGTGATCAAGCACCCGGATGTACGCAGGTCGGAAATCCTGGATTGGGCGCAGCGTGTTTTTCTGTCGCGCGGCTACGATCATGCGAGCCTCAACGAGGTGATCGCCGAGGCCGGCCTCTCCAAGGGCGCGTTCTATCATTACTATTCCTCGAAGGAGCAGCTCCTCGAAGCGCTCGCAGGCCGCTTCGCCCAAGGTGCCTATGAAGCGGTGCGCGGTGTGCTGCAGGATGCCAGTCTCGATCCCCTGGCGCGCCTGGTGGCCTTCGTTGACAGATCATGGAACCACAAGATCGAGCCCGCGCCGGTCCAGTGGCGGCTGTTCGAGACCTTCTATCGACCAGAAAACCTGGTTCTGTATCAGCGCGTCACGCTTGCATCGTCCGCCCTGTTTAGGCCAGCTCTTACGCAGCTCATCGCCGACGGCGTCGCCCGGGGCGTCTTCGATACGTTCGATGCGGAGAGTGTAGCCGACCTGCTCTTGAATCTTCCCGCGAGCACCTATCCCATTCTTGCCGAGATCATTGCGTCGCCTCCAAAAGGCCGAACGGACGAACTGGTCGATATGCTCGATCGTCGCCTGCGCTTGTACGGAATCGCCATCGATCGCGTTCTCGGTCTGCCGGACGGAAGCGTGCCACTCGCCAACATTCGGCATCTGCGAACGCTCGTCGACGCTCGAGACCGCCGCGACAATCCTTCGCCAAATCCAGTATCGTAAGAGCGAAGACGTTGCCCGGCTGTTCAATCTAGTCAGCAGCAACGAGGGCATGGCTGCAGGCTTATGGTGGCTCCGGGAAGAGCGATCCAACGAACGCAGTTCGAAGCTGATTTTGACAGTTCTTCAAAGAACGCGAGCTGAAATGCTTGATTGTCTCGATGTTTCCGGGCGGGACGCGGGAGAAGTCCGTTGAGCGGAGGCAGCAAAGGATGTTTGACGATCCTTGTGGCCGCAGCGGCAATCATAGCAATAGGCTGGTGGGCATTTAGCGGCGAGACAACCACACTTAGATCTCGGCTCACGCTTGTGGTGGAAACTCCGGAAGGTGAGCAATCTGGTTCGGGCGTGAGTCAATTGACTATCCTCGCCCCGGGCCCTGGAACAGGGCAATCGGGTTTTCTTCCTTGAGCAGGGTGGGGGAAGAAGGCGAGGCCGTGGCCGTTGATCTGAAAAGTTTCGCGGCGAGACAGGCAAGGGAGTATGGTCGAAGGACGACTACACGGCCTATCTCGAGGAGTTGAACCGACGCAAACCTAAGGGGGAGCTGTCGTTCGCGCAGCTGCCGGTGCTGGTGCGATTTCGCGATCTGTCCGATCCGAGCAGCGTGGTCCAGGTGAATCCATCAGATCTGGCCGCGAGTTTCGGCCCTGGGGTGAGACTCCAGCGTGCATTTGTCGAAATCACTGATGACCCACCAGCGACGGGAATCGAAGCTCGGCTGCCATGGCTGGCCCGTACCAGGTCTTCGCCAAGCCTATTCCCACGGCCGCCGGGGCCCCAACTGTTGTCTGAAGCTTCCACAGTGGAGCTGCTCAGTTTCGACGCTTTCCGGAGAAAATTTCCAGGACCGACGATCTCGTTATGTATGCCATCATGGCGATGGACGCATGCAATCGCGGGTACAGCGCACAGCATCATCTAATATCGCCTGTAAGACAAGCGGATGATCGAGGATGATCGACCGATCATAGTTTACTGTAGGTTGTCGCATCGAGCGTCTTTTTTGTACTTTTCTCTGACCCAGCTATTGGGACTCGACCAGGTTAAGCTCTACGACGGATCCTGGACGGAATGGGGAAGCCTTGTCGGATACCCGATTGAAATCGATTGAGACTGGCGCCGCCCTTTTTTTGGTCAGGCTGGAATCGGATCTTTCCATCCATATCGCCCGGCTAGGGGTGAGGAGAGTTTCATGAAGGCATCGAAGTTCAAAGGAGTCGGATCAGCTTCGTGCTGAAGCGGACGGACGATGGCACGGCCGTCGGAGAGGTGTACCGGAAGGGGGCAAGCAGGCGACGTTCCACGACTGCCGCTTGCGCTATGATGACTTCCGCACTCAAGCGCCTTGGAAGAGGAGAACGCCGGGCTGAAGCGGATCGTGCTGGCCTCTCGCTCGACGAGGCGATGCCTGCAGGAGACGATGTCAAGAAAGAAGGCGCTCGCGACACTCACCTGCGAGTGCTTATTTCCTCAGGAAGGAGTTGGAGTCCGGCCCGAGGATGGACGGACAGATCAAGCGAGCCGGATTTTCACGGAGAGCAGATTATTGGGATATGGAGGGAGCATGGGGCTGCTGCGAACAGCGTGGACTTGGCTCACAAGCATGGGTCTCCGAGGCGACGATCTGTAATCGAAAGGCCGGACTCGGCGGCATGGACGTTTTGAGGCGAAGCAGCTGAGGCCCTTGGAAGAGGAGAACGTGGAACGAAGGAGCGTCTGGCCGCAGATGCGTAGCCGCCGTTCGCGAACTCCTTTTAAAAGAATGGTAGGGCCCATGGTCAAGCGCGCTGCGGTGGCGCATCCGGAGGCCGTCATCAGCCTATCAGAGTGGCGGGGTCTTTGAAGCGCGTAGCGGATTATTGAGCGAAGCGGCAAATAGGTGTCGTGCGGGCACCGAGAGCACCTCGTGCAAGACAAAGTCTGAATAACGTATAACATTCGGTATTGACTTTCGGCAGTTCCGATGGTGCTCTGTTGGGCAGCGACCGCGACCGGCATGGTGTGCAATGAGCTTTATCCTCTACGAAAACAAAGTGTCGACCTGTTCGCAAAAGGTGCGGCTGACATTCGCCGAAAAAGCCATCTCCTATGAAAGCCGACAGATCGATTGGAATAAGTGGGAGCATCTTTCTGACTGGTACCTCAAGCTCAACCCGAATGGCGTCGTCCCGACCCTGGTTCACGATGGGCGGGCCATCATCGAATCGTCGGTGATTTGCGAGTATCTTGATGAGATCCATCCTAAGCCGAGTTTGGGGCCATCCGATCCAGTCGGCCGGGCCGAAATGCGCGCCTGGATGAGATATTTCGAGGAGGTGCCGACCGCTGCCATTCGAGCGCCTTCGTACAACGCTGTCTGGGTAAAGACGCTCAAGAGCGGACAATCTCGCGAAAAGTTCGATGAAATGACCGAGAAGATGCCGTTGCGAAAGCACTTCTATCGGCAGATGACAGATAATGGATTCTCGGACGAGCGAATTGCCGAATCGAAAGAGCGATTGAGGAAAACGCTGGAACGAATCTCCGCCGCCGTCGAGACGACATGCGCATTCATTCTCGGCAAAGAGTTGTCCCTTGCGGATATTCTGGTCATCCCATGCATCGTGCGAATGGACGATCTTGGCCTTGCCGAATTGTGGTCCGATCTGCCGGCCGTCGACGAATGGTACCAGCGGGTGAAGAGCCGGCCATCGTTTGGTATCGCCTATGCCCCGGGGGCTAGGCTGGATCCGGACACATATGTCAGGCAAGTGCTTCAGGAGCGCTGATCGGCAGTCGAGACGTGATGGAGGACTGGTGTGCCTTTCGCGATGGCTCCGGACGGGGCAGAACTCTATTGGGAGCGCCACGGCGCAGGGCCTGTGCTCGTCCTCGCCGCCGGTCTGGGAGGAGTAGGCAGTTACTGGAACGTCAATCTGGCGGAGTTGTCTTGCCACTATTCGACTTATGTCTTCGATCAGCGGGGGACAGGTCGTTCCTCGCCGGTCGCGGTTCGATCCGTCGAGGAAGTGGCGACCGACCTTATTGCGATCCTGGACCATGCTGGTGTCGAGCGCGCGCATATCGTGGGGCACTCGACCGGTGGCGCTATCGCCGTTTCAGCCGCGCTGGATTTTCCAGAACGGATCAATTCCCTCGTGATCTATGCGAGCACCACGTGCGGGGATCCGTACCGGCAGAAGTTGCTGAACCTGCGGGCCGAAATACTGAAAAATCTTGGTGTCGAAGCTTATGCTAGCCTAAGTTCCCTGTTGTTGTATCCGCCGTACTGGATCAATACTCATGCGAAGGCGATTTCGGCCGCCGAAGCCAACGTACGAGCCCAGCTTGGTCCTCCGGAAGTCCAAGCGAGTCGGCTTCGGGCAATCTTGAATTTCGATCGACGTCACGAGCTCGGTCGACTTTCGTTGCCGGTATTGGTGCTCTGTGCCGATGACGACATCCTCACGCCGCGCTATTTCTCGGAAGAATACGCCCGGCTGATCCCGGGTGCGAGAGCCCACTGGGAGCCTAGGGGAGGGCACGCGCTGTCGCAAACCGAGCCGTCGAGGTTCTCGTCCGCGGTGCTAACATTCCTGAGGGATGTCGACCGACCGGCATGATCAGGGGAGCTTGCCGATCTGTCGGGATTCGTTCGCGGTCTCGATCCGATCGATGAAGTTCCGGACGACGCGATTGAATTCATCCGGTCGTGTCATGGACAAGGCGTGTCCTCCGTGCGGAATGATGATGCATTCCGAGTTCGGAATCCTGTCGGCCAGCGCGCGGGAGAAATACGCCGGCGTCAGGACATCGTCCGCGACGCCGAGCACGAAGGTCGGAATTGAAATTCTTGAAAGCTCCGCCTGCCTATCAAAAGCGAGTATGCCGTCGATCCGGCTCGCTGCGATTTCGACCAGAGGGAAATCCGAAGCAGTCCGTCGGTCGGCCAGTTGGAGCCGATCCGACTCGTTGTTCACGTACCACGCTGGAAACAGAAAGATCGCGCTCGCCTTTACATAGGCCTCAACGCCCGCCGTGAGCGCCAATGTTCTTCTGGTTTCCAGGATGCGGGTCATGAAGGGGTCGGCCTTCGTCCATGTGGCGTACAGCACAAGGCTCAAGAGCCGATCCGGATGATCAAGCGCCAGGCACTGGGCCATCGCTCCGCCTGTGGAGTGACCAACGACGTGGGCCTTCTCGATTCCGAGACGGTCCATTAATCGCAACAGGTCCGACGTCATCTGATCCACGGAATAATTGATCCGCGACTGCGTGCTGCGGCCGGTCCCGCGGTGATCATGGGTGATCACGCGGTACTGCGCGGAGAAGGCGTCCACGTTCGGGGTCCAATAGCTACCGACCCCGCCAAGCCCCGGGACAAGCAGAAGCGGCGTTCCCGCTCCCGACTCCTCGTAAAAGATATCGACGCCGTCCTCGATGCTTACAAAAGGCATGCGACTCAACTCCATGCGTGGCTGCGTGCTTGTGGATGAAATCACGGGCGGACGACAATGTCACATTAAACGAACAATATTCGTTATTGACATGCGGATGAAAAATGCCTTTGATCCGGTAAGTACGATCCGTCACTCCAGGAGCAACGCACCATGTCAGGCGAACAAATCAACCCAGCCGAGCTTTCATTCCTGTTTCGCCAGGAACTTGAGCTCTGTCGGGTAAAACCCGGTTCACAGGTGGTCCTGGTCACCGATTTGACCACGCGGGCTGATTATGTGCAGGCGGCATTTGCCGCGGCTGATGAGATTGGAGCCAAGATTTTCGAGGTGAAGATTTCGGCGCCCTTCAACCCCAACATGATCGCAAGCCAAGGGGGAGGCGACACGATCTCTGGCCTACCTGGTGCGATCCAGGCGATCCATTCGGCCGATCTTGTGCTGGTCTTCCACGTCGCGCTGGGCTCCCACTGGATGCAGGAAGCGCGGAGGAAGGGCACGAGATTTCTTCTCGTCATTGATGGCCCCGATGAGCTCAAGCGTCTGATGTCGCCGCCTGGCTTGAAGGAAGCGATTCTCTATGCGCGCGATCTTTGCAGACGCTCCAAGGAATTGCGCGTCACGAGTGCGGCCGGGACCGATTTTGTCGCGAAGCTCGGCGAACTCGATACCGTTTGCCAATATGGTTATGCCGACGAGCCGGGTTGTGTCGATACCTGGGGTGGAGCGCACTTCTCGACCTGGCCGAATCCTGGCTCCTCGGAAGGCACGGTTGTCCTTAGGCCGGGCGACGCCTGGATACTTCCCTATGTGCGCTACTTCGAGGGTGAGGTTCGGCTGACGATCGAAAAGGGCCACATTCGCAAGATCGACGGTAGCGGCAGCGACGCGCGGCTGATGCGTCAATTCATGAAGGAGCACCAGACGTCGGTGGACGATCTGCGGCCGTACGCCGTCTCGCATCTCGGCTGGGGTCTCAATCCGAACTCATATCTGGATCAGATCGCCCTGCACGGCCATTCGATCAACCGGATCGCCAGCCATACACGCGCCTGGCCGGGAGTATTTCTGTTCTCGACTGGACCCGATGATCAGGGCGGAGGCAAGAACAACACGCCAGCCCACCTTGACCTGCCGATGTTCGATTGTACCGTGGCTTTCGACGGCCGCGTCGTGATCAAGGACGGTGAGGTCATTGATGAGAAGATGCTTGTCAAGCCGAAGGACGGCTCGCGGCTTGCAGCATAAGCGCAGCAACATGAGCTGGACGCCCCTCATTCCCGCCGGCTCGTCGGCGCCCGTTGCTCCCTATTCCTTCGGCGCGAAATGCGCCGAAGGTTGGATCTATACCGCTGGGATCGTCGCGATTGACGAGAAGGGCGCAACTATCGGGGCCGGGGATATCAAAGCGCAGACTCGCGCCGTGCTCTCCACCATCGAAGGCATCCTGATATCCGCGGGAGCCTCAATCAGGGACATCGTCAGCATGCAGATATTCATTAGGGATTACGGCGACTACGCCGCCATGAACGAGGTCTATCGGGAAATCTTCCAGCTCGCTGGCGCAGCGTTTCCGCCGCGATATTGCATTCGCGCGGATCTTGTGAAACCCGATTGGCTGATCGAAATGGCTGCAACTGCCCATATAGGCTGACCTCGTGCGGATCGAAGACTATCCAGATCAGGAGCCATTGACCGACTTCGGTCGCTCCTATCGCGACGAATGCCTGCGGTTGAGCTGGGGCATCGAAGGTCAGGAACATGCCTATGGTTCGGTCGATCCGAGCCAGGCTTTGCTCGTTTTTCCCTGCCGAAAGCCGAAAGGGCCGGTTCTCGTTTTTCTCCATGGAGGAGGCTGGACCAACGGCTATAAAGAGGCGATGGCGTTCCTGGCGCCGCCGCTGAATGACAGGGGAATTACGCTGGTCAGCGCCGGGTATCGTCTTGCCCCCAAACACACGTTCCCGGCAAATACCGACGACGTGGCCGATGTCGTGGCAGCCGTCTACGGCCTGGCGGCCCGATATGGCTACGCCAGGGGGAGCCTCTTCTTGGGCGGCCACTCGGCAGGCGGTCACCTCGCAAGTCATCTGGCGGTGCGGAGCGATTGGGCGTCGGCGCGTGGATTGCCGCCGGATGTCGTCAAGGGATGCTTACCGATTTCCGGGAGCTATGACTTCACGCCCGGCTCTGGATTTTCCGTGCGTCCGCGCTTTCTAGGTCCCGTAACCGATTTGAATGAAGTAAGAGCAAGCCCGCTTTTCTGCGTCCAGCCCTCGCAGACACCATTTTTCATTTCCTTTGGTGCCAACGATTTCCCGCACTTAATCCAGCAAGCCCAAAAGTTCGCGATGGTTCTCCGTCACAACGGTTATCCCGTCGATGTCCTGGAAATCCCGGAAGAGGACCATCTCGGCGTGGCCTATGCTGCGGCGCGGGAAGACAAGCCATGGCTCGAAGCGGCAACCGCCTGGATCAGCCGGCTGACACGGGCCTAGCTACCGACCTTTGTTTTCACGGTCCTCGGGAATTTTCTTTGCGTTGCGGTTTACCCCTTTGATGCCGGCCGGCGGAGGATCAGGGTCCTCTCACTGCTTTGCTTGACCTGCGCGAGCTCGCTGGCGCGACCAACCTGATGCTCGCCGGCCCCGGCGCGCACGGGCATCATTACCGCTACCGCATTGATAGCAGCGCACCTCGACGGCCGCTCTGTCACACTATTCGACATGACGGACCTCGCCCAGAACAACGGCGCCGTCCATAGCCATGGCCGCGTCGCCGACTTGCCAGAGGCAATCCTGACGCCGCGGTCGGGCATGGCGAGACGACCAGGCCGCTAACTTCGTTCTGGTGGCGGCGGTCGGCAATGAAACCGCTGCAATCTTGGCGCCCAGCCGGTCGCGTGCGGTGGTCAACACAGAATTGACTGCGAAAGCTGGGTCCAGTCCAACCGCGACCCCAGCATCGACGGGCGCGCGATGCTCGATCGCCTTGGTGCGCTGACCGATCGAGGAGGGATCGTGCAGGTGGAGGGCAACTTCGCTTCCGGCCAAGCTGATGGGCGACGCCATACTGATGACGTCACTGCTGCTGGATGCCGCAGCGCAGCAGGGACTCCTAGCGACGAGGGTCCCGCTCGTGGAAGCTGCTATCTTCTCGTTCCATTAGCTTGCGGCCGTAGGTCCGCATCCACTCTGCAAGAGCCTCGAGCGATGTGATCAGCTCTTGGGCAACTACGACGCCTCATACTCCACACGCGGAGGAACCTCGCCGTAGATCGTACGACGAACCACGCCACGCGCTTCAAGATGAAGTAAGTGCTTGGTGAGCTCCTTCTGGGTAATCGGGTGCGCGGCGCGCTGGAGTTCACGAAAGCGGATCGGGCCGCCGCTGATGATCAGCCTGTACAGAATCGGGATCGCGCATTTGCCTGAAAGCAGATTGACGAAGGCGGCCAACGGGCAATCAGGCCGGTTGCGTAGCGCCTTCGGCTCTCGCTTGGTCACTGATGGCTCCTCGTGCGCGCTGGTATGCAAAAGGTGCCTACTTCCCTTTTCATACTATGCCGATCTAGCTGTTGTCTTGAGCCAACTACAAGAGGACGACATGAGCGATCTGCTTCCCGACGAGGTGCTTGACCGGGTGTTTCGGAAGGCGCGCACCTTCAATAGCTATATCAATCGACCGGTGACGGACGACACGATTCGCCAGTTCTACGACCTGCTGAAATGGGGCCCACCTCGACAAACCAGCAGCCGCTTAGCGTCGTCTGGTGCGTGAGCGGAGGGGCCAGAGAGCGGCTCGCTGCGCTCTGCTATCCTGGCAACGCCGAAAAGGTCCGCGCATCTCCCGCGGCCGCCGTGCTCGGAATGGAACTCGATTTCGTTCGCCATCTTACCCGCCTATTCCCCCACACGGACGCTCGAAGCTGGTACGGCGATCAGCGCCTGATCACCGAATCGGCGTTCCGCAATTCAACATTGCAGGCTGCATATCTGATCAACGCTGCGCGGCTGATTGGCCTGGACTCGAACCCAATGTCCGGCTTCGACGAGGACGGCGTCAACCAGGCCTTCTTCGCCGGCACGACCGTGCGCGTGAACTTCATCACGACACTGGGTTACGGCGATCCCACCACGCTTTACCCCAGGGCGCCCCGGCTCGAATTCGAGGAGGCGAACACGTTGCTCTAAGCCGATAACAGAAAACGCGCGCAACCGTGCCATGCCTCCGGTGAACCGATTACTTGAGGTCTTAGCATGATCTGACGCGCACCCTCGATCGAGCGATCTTGTCGAGCGCACCTTTGGTCGCGGGAAGTGAATAGCTCGAAATTGGCTGGCGGGCTCACGGCCAAAACCTGCCCTTGCCTACGCTCCTTCCGAATTTTCTCTCGCCTTGCGCGACTGAGCGACGTCGAGCTTCCAACAGCGGATGGCGACTCCGACCTCTTCCTGAAGGGAGCGGCGTCCCTGTCCGCGACCAAGATCCGCGTGTCACGAGGGCGCTCGAAGATGGAGAGTGCGTTCGAGCAGCTTTACGGCACAGGTGACGAGGGTCGGTCCCTCGGACTCGGATTGCAGGATCACGGTCCAAACCACCGCAAGCCGCGCCAGCACAATCGCCGGGGTAGTGAGCGTGGTGTGTTGCGGGAGGCGAACACGAACGCAAGTGAACCGCTGACGACGTATCGCAGGGGCCAACATATTTGCGCGGCGCGGTCCCAATTGCAATCTCTAGTAGGGAACGTGGGAACTCTCCAAGGGAGAAACCGAATCAACCAAGGAAGTACGATGTGGGCCACAAGGCGGGTAGGTTCGTAGTCGCGATCAAGCCCAGTAATCCGGTCGATGTGCTGGAGGTCCCGCAAGAGGACCGTCTCGGCAAGGCCTATGCTGCTTCGCGGGAAGACAAGCCATGACTCGAAAGCGGCAACCGCCTCGACCAACCGGTTGACACGAATCCAGCTATATCAGCCGACCTTTGCTTTCACAGCCTTCGGGAATTTTCTTTGCGTTGCGGCTTGTGCCTTTGATGCTGGTCGGCCAAGGATCAGGTCGCAGACAACTTCGACTGAGGCATCGACGCGGGACGTGTTCGGATTGAGATGTCCGTTGATCACGAACCCGTCGAAAGCCATGACAGCCAGGTGCGCGATCGAGCTGGTATCCACCATCTGTCGTCGTTCGTCATCGATGCAGTTCGAGATCAGAGTCTCGATGCGCTCTCGCATATGCGTCAAAACAATGGGCCGGTAACCCTCATCGGTTGTCGATACTGCAATAGCCTGGATGAAGTTGTTGAAGAACGAATTACGCTCGAATGGAATATCCCGCCACAAGCGCCCAAGTGCGTGAGCCAGCCGCTTGCGAGGATCGCGAATGCTTCGGGCTTCGGCCTCGATCTGGGCGATGCGCTCGCCGATCCAGGGCTCGAAAATCGCAAAAGCGATATCGAGCTTCGAAGGGAAATAGACGTAGATGTTGGCAGTAGATAGCCGCGCTCGCGCCGCGATCTGCCCCATTGTTGCTCCGACGTAACTCCGCTCCTCAAATAGCCTCGACGCGGCGTCAAGGATACGGGCTTTCACTGCTTCTTTTTTGACCTGTGCCATCTTAAAAATGATCATCGTTCGTTATTGACAACCGAATGACGTTCGGTATCGTTACGACCATACCAGATATGCGCTGACCGGCGCATCTCTCTTCACCTCCTAATGTGGATAGGTCCGGTGCAAAAGACGGCGAGGGAAACGACCATCGACAACCGCGCGCTTGATGTCGGGGCGCAACACATCGTTTCGCTGGAGCGGATTAGCAAGCGCTTCGGTGCGACGCCCGCGCTGAGGAGTGTGTCGTTGCAAATCCGGGCAGGAGAGGGCGTCGCGCTGCTCGGTGAAAACGGAGCCGGTAAGTCGACGCTGATCAAGATCCTCGGAGGCGTGTATCAGCCGGATGATGGTATCATCCGTGTTGGCGGGACGCCTCGTCGGTTTGCTGCGCCGGTGGAAGCATTGCACGCCGGAATCGTGGTGATTCCTCAGGAATTGCAGATCGCTCAGCATCGATCCGTCGCAGAGAACATTTCGCTCGGTGATCTTCCCTACCGTTCGGCGGGAGGATTCCTTCGGGTGCTGGACAGGCGGCGACTTGATACGGTCGCGACATCTGTCCTGGAGCGGCTTGGCAGCCGGATTGATCCTTCGAGACGCGCGGGGACGCTGACTTTCGCGGAGCGGCAGCTCATTGTAATCGCGCGCGCTCTCACGAATCGCGCCCGTGTCCTGGTTCTCGATGAACCGACAGCTTCATTGGGAGACAAGGATAGCGAGCGCCTCTTCGATGTTCTAGATGCTCTGAAGCGAAATGGCGTTGCGATCATCTACATCACGCACCGCCTCCCGGAAGTGCGGCGGATTGCCGCACGCTGTGTCGTGCTCCGCGACGGCGCCGTGGTTGGCACTTTTTGTAATCAAGGGTTCAACGACAACGCCGTTACATCCCTGATGACCGGCGGCTCTTCGATCGGAGAGATCCATCGACCAAAGCCGGCCGAGGCGGGCAGGGCTATCGTCGCAACCCTGGGTCATTCGGAGGTCACAGTAAGCCGGGGAGAAATCGTCGGGCTTGCCGGATTAATTGGCAGCGGTGCGACACGGCTGGTCCGCGGCCTGTTCGGAATTGGCGAGCCGACGAAGATTACTAGCTCGAATCAGAGGGCGACAGAAATTGTCAATCCTCGCGCTGCATTAGCTGCGGGCCTCGGCTTCGTACCGGGCGAGCGCGGACTGGTTGCCTTTCCAAATCTCACCGTCGCGGAAAATATCGTCCTCCCCCATCTCGCGCGATACTCGAGCCCGCTTTGGCTTCACGGCGCAAGAATAGATGCTGTCGTCAGAAGCCTGATGCGGAAGCTGGATGTCCGGCCAGACAATCCGCACGCCCTAATGCGGTCCTTGTCCGGGGGAAATCAGCAGAAAGTGCTTTTCGCCAGATGCCTGCTTCGCGAACTGAATGCCCTGGTCCTTGATGACCCGACAGCCGGTATCGACGTGGCGGCCAAGGCCAGAATCCACCAGGTCATAGCCGACTTCACCTCCGCGGGCGGAAGTGCCTTCTTGTCTTCGACCGATATGCCGGAGCTTCTCGGACTTTGCGACCGAATTCTGGCCGTACGAAAAGGGCGGATCGTGTCTGAAATATCCAGTGCCAATGGCTTCGATGAGAATGCCATCCGTTCAGCCATGGGGAGTATTCAATGACTGATATAGCCGAGAAACAGCCGGAGGTTGCTCAGCGGACGCGGTTTGTGCGTCTCAATCTGCTCGACCATGTGCCGTTACTTGTGTTGATCGTAGGCTGCATCATTGCGACGCTCTTGAGTGACAGATTTGCCACGCCAGGCAATCTCACCAACGTACTTCTGCAAGCGTCGATCTTCTCAATACTTTCGATCGGAATGACGTTCGTCGTGATCACGGGCGGCTTCGACCTTTCGATCGGTTCGACGGCCGCCCTGGCCAGTTGTGTTGCCGCAATCGTCATGATCGAGACGAATGCCTGGCTTCTCGGCGTCTCCGCTGCCGTCGCGGTGGGCCTCGTTATCGGCTGCGTCAACGGGGCAATCATCTCGTATTTGAAGGTCAATCCCTTCATAACGACCCTGGGAACGATGGTTCTTGTACGCGGTGTCGCGCTGCTCATCACGGGCGGGGCACCCGTCGTTGGCGATGAAGGACTGCCTGCTTCGTTTCTAGCGTGGGGAACTGGACGCTTCCTAGGAATGCCGAACCTCGCATGGATCGCGATAATTCTGGTTCTTGCGTTCACCTGGACCCTGCACCGGACGCCATTCGGCGTGCGCGTGTTCGCGGTTGGCGACAATCGGCAAGCGGCTTTTCTCTCCGGGGTGTCCGTGCCGCGCATCCTGCTTGGGGCGTACTGCATCTGCGGAGCGCTCTCGGGTGCGGCGGGCGCCCTGCTCACCACACGATTGCAGTCTGGTCAGCCGACCGCCGGCGAATTCTATGAGTTGACTGTCATCGCAGCCGTCGTTCTCGGAGGCGCTTCGCTCAAGGGCGGCGAAGGCCACTTGCTCAAAAGCGTCATTGGCGTCCTCATCATGACGGTGCTCTCGAACGCGCTCAATCTGATCAACGTCGATTCGTATTGGCAGCGGCTGGCCATCGGCATCGTGATCGTCATAGCGGCCGCGATCGACCAGCTCCGACATCGAAACGTTTAATCTTTAGCCACGCGAAACAAACAAAGGGGAGGATTGGGATGCGTAAACAATGGTTGCTTGGTCTGGCGATGGCGGCTCTTCCGCTCGTTTCAGTCAACGCTTCTGACAAACTGACGATCGGCGTCTCGTTGGCGGACGATACGAACCCGTTCTATCTGGGTATCAAGCGCGGAATCGACGCACGGGCGAAGGAGCTCGGGGTGAAGGTCGTTTATGTCACGGCCAATGAAGTCGTCTCGCAGCAGGTCAACGGGCTTCAGGATCTCGTCGCCCGCAAGGTCGATGCCATCCTTGTATCTCCCGTCGATACCGTGGCCGTGGCCGGTCCTTACGAAATGGCCGGCAAGGCGGGTATTCCCGTGATCTCGATGGTGAGGTTCTCGCATTCGCCCTACGAGAAGCGTGCGGTCACGATGGACTGGAAGTCTCTTGGCAGCGAAATTGGCGCGTGGGTCGCCGAGAAGATCGAGGGCAAGGGCAAGATCGCGATGATCGACGGTCCTGCGGGCGCCGAGTTATTCAGGGACATCGCGAGCGGATTTCGGGATGCGATAATCAAGCATCCTGATATCAAGATCGTCTTTCAGAAAGACGTAGCGCTGACGCGCGAGGAGGGCCTGAAGCAGGCTGAGGATGCACTCTCGGCGAACCCTGATCTAGCGGCGATCTATGGCGGCAACGACGAGATTGCGCTTGGCGCCGCGCAGGCCGTCGCTTCAGCGGGCAAGACGGGGAAGGTTGTCATTTCCGGTTTGAACGGCGTTCCTCCAGCCATCCGAGCCGTGAAGGAAGGAACGCTCTCCGTTACCTACGACCTAGATGGACCGAATTGGGGCGCGGTCGCTCTCAATACGGCCGTTGCCTATGCGCAGGGCAAAGTGCCGACAGACGCCGAAGTCGCTATTCGTTCGAAACGGGTCGATCCGTCGAACGTAAATCAGTTCTTGCCGCAGCAGAAATAGGCGGCGGCTTCCACCCGACCTCTGCTTTCTAAAATTCCGAGAGTGACTGCCAACATTCATCAAAATGGGGGATACCAGATGTTTGCGCGTTTGACAGCTATTTTCGCAGCTTGTCTGTCGTGTGTTTCGATTGCTTCTGAAAGACCATCGTTTGCAGCTGATTTGCCTGTGAAGGCGAAGGCCGCACCGCAAGACCTTTCCTTCTTGTTGATCGATAACCGGCTGACATTCTCCTGGATGCCGAAGGGGACCGACCCAGGTGCTTTCTCCATCAAGCCCAACGGAAGCATCAACGGCACCACGGCCAAGCAGGTGTATTCTCTCACTCACTTCGACATCTGGCAATACGGCACCAATTTCTTGACGATCTCGATGTTCAAATCGGACCACAACGACCCCGCGAACCCTTGCACAAATGCGGGCATTATCCAGACCAGCTTTACAAGCCCGGCGGTGCCTGCTTCCTGCGCTGGTGCGACTGAAATATACGGGCTATTCCGCTCGACCTTCGGCTGGAACGAACTCTTCGGTACCAACGCCTTCACGGCTGGGCCGCTGCGCAACGTCTCGTTTGAAGTCGGTATGGATGCTGGTACCGAGAACACTTATCTCGCTCCTGCGAAGCGTGATGTCGTCGCGGGCCTCCAGTTTGCTTTCGATCTCCCTTACAAAGGTTACTTTAACGTAGCTCCGTTGTTTTACTGGGAGTTTGCCAATCAGAGCGGCTACACTCAGTGCGGCTCCGGGTTCGCAGGCACGATGCCAGGCGTCACCTGCTTGAGCGATGGCAACAGAAGTTTCGACCCGACCTGGGCTGTCGAGACCAACTACTACATGGATCTCGGCTTCCTGCCTGAAAGCATGCAGTTCTGGTCGATCAGCGGCCGCGCGGGATGGTACGGCAGGAAAGGCTACGAGAACAATCCGCTCCCTGGCACACCGACTGCGGTCGAGTTCAACTCAGAGCCTATCCGACTGACTTTCGACGCCGGCAAAGCCATCTGGGGTGCGAAGTATACGCACTTCGTCGACGTCTGGATCGCATACCGTTACTGGCAGAACAAGTTCGGCCTCGACCACGAGAAAAGTGCCGTATGCAACATCGCGCCGGGGGTCAGCAACAATTCCTGCACCGAATCTACTATTTACTCAGGAATCACGGTGAAATTCTAGCGCCTGAAATCCGTGTTGATAAGCATAATGGCGCCGCTGCGCGTTGCGGCGCCATTCTTTCTAGCCGTCGTAACTGAAACGGCGAGGAGACTCGGCCTCGCGTCGTCGTAGCGCTTCGCGGTGGGGCCACGGTAAGAACACTCGCGTATCTATGTTTGAAGAAAGACAGACTCTCCAGGTGATGCATCGCGCTTAGCGCCCCGCACCGTCAAGGAAACCAACGCGCCGCCAAGCTCGGCCGGCAGCATGTCCGTGACCGAACGCTTCCGCCGGCTGGTTTCGGACGAGTGGACCGAACTCGCGACTAAATTCCGCAATGCGGCTGTGCCGAAGGCGGCGGGGTAAAGCGCGATGGGAAAACACTGCTCGACAAGCTATGGGACACGCACGTCGTCGCCGATCTCGGCGAGGGCTGGTCCCTGCTTCATATCGACCGGCACCTCCTGCATGATCTATCGGGCACGGCGGGATTGTTCGCGTTGGCGCAGCGCGGGCTTGCGGTTGCTAATCCCGAACTTGCTTTTGCGATCCCCGATCATGCCGTTTCGACGGCCTTGGGCCGGAGCGGCACGACCTTCGAGCCGGGTGCGCGACTATGGGCGGGGCTGAAGGAACTCTCGCACAGGGCCGGCATCCGTTATTTCGAGCTCGGCGAAGTAGAGCAAGGCATCGTGCACATGATGGCGCCCGAGCTCGGGATCGCGCTGCCCGGCGTCTCGCTTGTTTGCGCCGACAGCCACACCTGCACGGATGGGGTGTTTGTGCCGAAAACCTCATTCGAGTTGATGACGTGGTGGAATCGCCTGAGCTGGCGGAATGATCGGGCTGTTTTGCTTCGTTCTTTCCGCCCTGGCCTCGCCATTCAAGTCGAAGTTGCGGCTTGAAGC